>JAGWNV010000246.1 GCA_028872975.1 Acidobacteriota bacterium | reverse complement strand
CCTCCTTGGCGACCCGACCCGGCGACGCCAGGACGACACACGCCGAGATCTTCTTGGCCATCCCACCAGGTCCGAGGCGTGCCCAGAGGGCGTCGGCCAGCTCCCGGGAGAGGGGACGGGGAGCCCAGCCCTCCCGGGCGCGACGAACGTCCTCGACGTGGATGAAGTACTCGACGGTGTTCATCGGCCCGTCGAAGGGGCGAAGGACCACAGGGGGTCCCCGCCGGACCTTCTCCACGAGCGTCTCCCACGACGTCCTGTGACGCGCCGCCAACCTGACCTTGTCGGTGTACGCCGCCAGCGGGGGCCAGACGAGGCCGGGGC
Organism: Acidobacteriota bacterium; assembly: GCA_028872975.1. Lineage (GTDB taxonomy): Bacteria > Actinomycetota > Acidimicrobiia > Acidimicrobiales > UBA8190 > UBA8190. The sequence continues at coordinate 3,763 of JAGWNV010000246.1, read as the reverse complement.
CGCTGTCGGGTCGCCGCTCGCGTACGACGAGGTGGGCGGCGAGATCGGAGGTCGTCCATCCCTCGCACAGCGTGGGTGCGTCCGGGCCGTACTCGGCGAGCAGCCCGCACAGGGTCTGGCGCTCCGCCTGGGCGAGGCTCAGTGCCACGGCCGCATCCTAGGTCCGCCGTTCGTGGGCGGCCCCGTTCGGCTCCTGGCGCCGATCGCCGAGGGCGCGACATCCTCGGACGGCGGCCTCGGCGGCTCGTTCGGCCGCCATGGCGCTGTCGTGGGCGAGGCGGCGGAGCTTGGGGCCCAGGTCCGGCTCGTCGGCGAGCAGGCGCGTCACGGCGGCGACGTCCGGTGAGCCGTCGGGATTGGCCATGGCCACGAGCCGAGCGTCGAGGAGCCCGTCGAAGTAGCGGTCCCCGATGCAGCGGTACACCGACCAGGCGCAGCCGAACGCCTCGCACACCTCGGCCACCGCTGCGGATTCCATGTCCACCCCGAGGGCGCCCCGGGAGAGCAGCCGCCCGCTCAACTCCTCGTCGAGCGTCACGGCCTGCATCGTGACCAGCGACCCGGCCAGCGGTGTCGTCCCCGGAGGACGGTGGGCGTAGCGCCGTCCGGTGGCGTGGTCGACGACGAACTCGGGATTGAGCAGTGTCCCGACCTCGAGGTCGGGATGGAGGCCGCCGCAGATGCCGACGCTCATCACGTGATCGGGACGCGGGAACGGGAAGTCCGGGTCGAACAGGGAGGTGGCCGAGGCCCGGGTGACGGGAGGACCCATCCCCGTGTGGAGGGCGGTGACGGCGGTGGCGCCGATCCGGCCGCTCCAGAAGGCATCCTCCTCCGTCCGGGCGGGACCGAGCCCGAAGGCCCGGGTGACGGCCTCCATCTCGAGAGGCATGGGGGCCAGGACGACGACGTGGTGGCTCGAGGCGCTCCCCGTCACGAGGGTGTCTTAGCAGCTCGGCCCGCCGGGAGACCGGCGAGGGGCCGGCGGGCTCGCGCCGTCAGGTGGAGAGGCTCCCGGTGGCGAGGACGGCGCTGTCGGGCTGGGCCACACCGCCGGACGGCTCGGCGGTGATCATGAAGGCGTGCACGGACGGCTCGACGTGCACCGAGGCCACCTGGGCACGGGCCCCGACGGTCCCGAGGGAGACGGCGGCCCCGCGCACCGACGCCCACAGCTGGTAGGTGCGGGCCGAGGGGAGCCGGGGGAGGGCCACGGGGACGAAGAAGCCCTCGGCGCCGTTCGTGACGACGACCTCGGCCACCACCCGACCGCCCGGCGTCCGGAGCGGGGTCAGCGTGTGGGGGCCCGACAGCGCGGCGGCGGCGGCGTCGCGCAGGCGCTGTCCCGGGGACGCCGGCGATCCGGCCAGGTCCGAGGCCAGGATCCCGACGGCCACCCCGAGGGCCAGGACGACGGCGACGACGGCGGCGGTGAGGGGGGAGGCGAACGGCCATCGCCGGCGTCCCCCGAGGGCCCTGCGGAGCTGTGATGGGACGGCCTCGGTCCTCCGGTCGCCGATCGTGGCGCGGATCTCGGCCCACAACCCCTCCGGGGCCTCGTCGGCGACGCTGCCGAGGAGGGGAGCGGCGCGCAGGTAGCCGTCGAGCTCCTCCCGGCAGCGGGGACAGGTCGCCACGTGGGTCTCGATCTCGGCCGCCTCCTCGGCCTCCACGGCGTGGAAGGCGTAGGCGGCCAGGAGGGACTGCACGGTCTCGTGGGGATCGGTCATGTCCCGCCCTCGATGACGCCCACCGCCGCCAGTGTGCTCTGGAGCCGGCGCAGCCCGCTCCTGATCCGGCTCTTGACCGTCCCCTCGGGTTGGCCGAGGGCCTCTGCGGTCTCCCGGTAGGTCCGGCCGCCGAAGTAGGCCATCTCGATGGCGCGCCGCTCGTCGTCGGGGAGCCGGCCGACGGCGTCGCGGACCTGGGCCACCAGCATCATGTCCCAGACCTCCCGCTCGACGTCGTCGACGACGGCCGAGCGTTCCCGGCCGTCCTCCTCCTCCCGCTGCGACCTCCGCCGCTCGGACCGGAGCCGGTCGATGGCCCGGCTGTGGGCGTAGTTCAGGAGGAACGCCCGGAGCGACCCGCGATCGGGGTCGAAGCGGTCGGGCTCGTACCACAGGCGGACGAAGGCGTCGTGGGCGACCTCACGAGCCGCCCCCTCGTCGCGCAGGATGCGGCGGGCCACCCCGTAGACGGCCCCCCCGTGGCGACGGAAGGCCTCGGCCAGCGCCTCCTCGTCCCACCGGCCGACGGCCAGGACGAGCTGGGTGTCGCCGGCGCCGCTGAACGACGACGGCCCTGTCGTGCGCGACGGCATCCCCCTGGTTACGCCGCCGGCGCCCACACCGGATGGCCCACTCCTCACCCGCAGGTCACGGATCGTGGGCGGGGGCGGCGCTGCCCATGGCTCTCGGCAGACCGACCTCGCCGACCGAGCCGGCCCGGACCACGACCGGCGTGCCCTCCGCCGGGCGCCGATCCCGCCACCTGAGCTCGTACCGGGCCTCCGGGAGCGGTCCGAACAGGGCGGCGGCGAACGTCGTCCCCGCCACCTCCCGCTCCCGGACGGCGACGTGGCGGCCGGTCCAGGGCTCGCCCTGCCGGCGGATCTCCACCTCGAGCCCCACGGTGTGATCGTCGGTGCGCACCACGAGGGCCCCGTCGGCACCCCCGATGTCGAGGAGGACGCTCCCCGACGTGGTCGGACCGAGGGGGTGCGGTTCGCCGTGGCGAGGCAGCCCGGCCACCCTCGTCACGCCCGTCACCGCTCAGGCCGCAGGGACGTCGAAGCCGCTGTAGGGCACGCCCAGGTAGGGGAAGCGGTCGAGGTAGCTCTCGGTGCCCTGGGCCGAGAGGTCGGTGGCGCTGGTCGTCAAGCCCTGGGTCGCGACGCCGGCGGCGCCGTCGGGCGTGAACGACGGGTCCACGAGGCCGAGCGTAGCCCCGGCCAGGGCGCGCACCTCGATCGTCACCACGTCGTCGAACACCCGCCGGCCGTTCGGGAACCCGGCGGGGTCGCCGCCGACCAGGCCCAGGTTGCTCGGTCCCGACGTCGTCGGCGCCACGGCCAGGTTGAGCCGCAACATGTCGGCCGGCGTCGACCCGGTGAAGTTCTGGAACCCCGGGACCACCCCCGCCGGTAGCCCGGTGAGGAGGATGGCCACCAGGTCTGCCCGGTTCCGCCGCGGACCGGCGTTGTAGGCGGCCAGGTTCGGGAACACCCCCGGGTAGAGCACGGGCAGGAGCCGGGCCAGCTCCGGATCCTGGAAGTACCCGAGGAACTGCGCGTCGGCCGAGGGGTCCAAGGCGTTCCAGTTGTCCTTGTCCCCCATGGGGATGACCACCTCGTTGACGAGGGGATTGCCGAGCCTCGAGACCTGCACGAACGGGCCCGCCTCGACGCCGCCCGCCCCCGGGCCCCCGATGATCCGCGCCCGCTGGCGCGCCGCTGCGGTCCAGACACCGATCACCGAGGTCGGAGCCGCCACCGAGGTCGGGTCGACGCCCCCCCGGGTCAGCATGCGCTTGGGAAGCTGGAGGGCGATGGTGTGGACGTTGAGCGCCTTCGTGGCGTTGACCCCGGCAGCCATGGAGCCGAGCCCGGTCCCGGAGAGGCCGAAGGTGGTGTGGTCCTGCTCGAAGGGTCGGAGGATGCCGAGGTCGAAGATCGACCCCAGGTCCACGTAGAAGCCCTCGGCCCGCTGCCCGGCGAAGACCTTGATCCCCCCGCCGAGGTCGTGCACGGCCGGGTCGGCGA
>JAGWNV010000245.1 GCA_028872975.1 Acidobacteriota bacterium | reverse complement strand
CGTCCACGAGGGCGGGGCCGCCGTCGAGGGTGGCCGCCGGGCCGACCTGGTGGACCATGGTGACCGCCCATGGCGGACTCCCAGCTGCGCCGCTGCAGCGGCAGATGGCGACCACCAGTGGGTGGGGCGTCACCTGCTCCTGGCCGAAGGTGGCGGCAGGGATGCGCTGTGGCACGCGCACCACGGCGACTCCGGCGCCGCTGTCCACGCCCTCCACCGCCCCCTCCTGGCGCCCTCCGTTCGCCGTCTCGACCACCACCGAGGTGGCCCCGCCGAGGGCCGAGGCGGCGGTGAGCACGAGGTCACCGCCGGGCAGGACGACGCCGGTGGAGGGACGGGGGCTCGAGGCGCCCTGGGGCAGGAGCGTCACGAGGCTCGCCTCCGTGGCCGCCACCACGCCGGCCACGTCGCTGCCCACCGTCACCGAGGGGGTGTTGCCGGCCGCCGCCGCCGGGGCGGTCACGAGGCTCGTGTCGGTGGCGGCGATGCGGCCGCCCGCCCCCGGGGCGGAGGAGCCACCGGTCACGCCGACGGCGGCGGAGGCCACGGCGGCGGCCCCGAGGGCCCCGGCCGCCAGCGCCGACCACCGGCCGCTCGAGCGGGCGCCGCGCCGGGCCGGGCCCGGCGCCGGCGACGAGGCGGCCATCTCCGACGGGTGGCGCCACAGGCGGTCCTCCGGCGCGATCCAGCCGCGCAGCGGTTCGGCCCCGGCGGTGTCGTCGCCCAGGTCGTCGGGGTATTCGCCGAAGCCGAACCGGCCGCCTTCACCCATCGCTCATCGAGGTTACCGGCGCCTTTCCGGCAAAGGAGGTCGCCAAGTGGCGCGCTGTACTGAGCCGCCTACGATGGGCCCTCGTGCAGGCGCGGCATGGCTAGGGACCTGGCGATCGACCTCGGCACGGCGAACACCCTCGTCTACTCGAAGGGCAAGGGGATCGTCCTCAACGAGCCGACGGTCATCGCCCTCAACTCGAGGACACAGGACGTGCTGGCCATGGGCCAGGACGCCTGGCAGATGATCGGGCGGACCCCCGGCTACATCGTGGCCGTCCGCCCCCTGCGCCAGGGTGCCATCACCGACTTCGACATCACCGAGCGGATGATCCGGTTGCTGCTCCAGCGAAGCGGCGTGTCGCGGGTGAACCGGCCCCGGGTCCTCATCAGCGTCCCTTCGGCCATCACCTCCGTCGAGCGCCGCGCCGTGAAGGAGGCGGCCCAGCGCGCCGGCGCGTCGTCGGCCTATCTCATCGAGCAGCCCATGGCCGCCGCCATCGGCGCCGGCCTCGCCATCGGCGAGCCGGTGGGCAACATGGTGGTCGACGTGGGCGGTGGCACGTCGGAGACGGCGGTCATCTCGCTCGGCGGCGTGGTCGCCTCTCGCGCCATCCGCTGCGGGGGCTTCGACATCGACGCCGCCATCGGTGCCTACGTTCGCCGCGAGTACGGCGTGGCCATCGGCGAGCGCACCGCCGAGGAGATCAAGATGGCCATCGGGTCGGCGGCGCCCTACGAGGGAGAGGTGAAGGCCGAGGTCCGCGGGCGCGAGCTCATGACGGGCATGCCCAAGACCGTCGTGCTGTCACCGGCCGAGCTGCGCGAGGCCATCGAGGACCAGGTGCGCCAGATCGTCGACGCCGCCGTGGCCTGTCTCGGCGAGGCGCCCCCCGAGCTCGCCCAGGACATCATGTTCCAGGGCATCCACCTAGTCGGCGGCGGTGCGCTCCTGCGGGGCCTGGCCCGGCGGCTCGCCGACGAGACGGCCGTGCCCGTCCACATGGTGGAGACCCCCCTCGAGTGCGTGGCCCTCGGTGCCGGCCACTGCCTCGAGTCCTTCGACGACCTGCGCCGGCTCTTCGTCTCCGACGACGCCTGACGACCGCTCCCCCGAGGGGCGCGGTCAGGGGGACAGCAGCGACTCGGCCGCCTGGCGGACCTGCCAGTCACGATCGGCGGCCGCCCGCCGCAGGCCGGCGTCGGCCCGGGGGTCGTCGAAGGCGGCCAGGGCCACGACGGCGCGCCGGCGGACGGCGGGGCGGCCCTCGAGGGCGGCGAGGACGGCGTCGAGCCCGGCGGGGTCACCGATCGCCCCGAGGGCGGCGACGGCCGCCTCCCGGCACAGCGGGGTGCCCCCGGCGCTGAGCTCGATCAACCTCTCGAGGGCGCCGGCCCCGTGTCGACCGGCCTCCCCGGCGGCCCAGGCCGCCGCCTCCACCACCGCCGGGTCGCCGTCGGCGAGCGCGTCGACCACGAGGGACACGACCTCGTCCCGGTCCCGGGGCGACGGCCCTCGCGCCAGGAGCCGGCCCGCTTCGGTGCAGGCCCTCCGGCGGACCCCGGCGTCGGGGTCGGCGAGGAGCCGGGCGAGCAGCTCGGGGCCGAGCGCACCGGCGCGCGCCAGCGCCCCGAGGGCGGCGGCCCGAACGAGAGGCGAGGGGTCGTCGACGAGCGCGCCGGCCTCGTCGGCCGCGCCCCGGTGACCGGCGGCGAGGGCCCGCCGTCTCCGGACGCTGACGGTGTCGGGGCAGGAATCCGTGGCAGGCTGGGGATTCGCTGCCGTCGGCGCTCCGGCGGCGGCCGACTCCGGTCCCTCTGCCCCCGACCCCTCCATGTGGAGCACCGACCCGACGCTACCGCCGCCCTGGGAGTCGCCCCGACGACGACGGCGGCGCCGATGGCCGGTCGTCCTGGTGGCGGTCCTCATGGTGCTGGCCGGCGCCGTCGCCTACTGCGCCTTCAAGACGGCGCCGTACTACGAGATCGTGCCCGGCGACGCCCAGCCCGTCTCGGGCCTCGTCTCGGTGCCGAGCGCCCAGGCGCACCCGGTGACGGGCAGGATCCTCCTCACCGACGTGGGCGTGAACACGATGACGTACCTCGCCTTCATCCCGGCCTGGCTCGACTCCAACGCCGACATCGTCCCTGCCGGTGAGCTCACCGCCGGCCTGCCGGTGAGCGAGTTCGACGCCCAGGGGGTCGTCGACATGGAGGAGTCACAACTGACGGCCAAGGCCGTCGCCCTCCGCCAGCTCGGCTACCAGGTGCCCGAGACCGACGCCGGTGTCACCGCCTACGTCATCGATCCTCACGGGCCGTCGTGGAACGTCCTGCACGTGGGCGACGTCGTCACCGCCATCGACGGGATCCCAACGCCCAACCCGAACGAGCTCGTCTCGGTGCTCCACTCCCGGTTCCAACCGGGCCAGACCGTGCAGGTCACGGTGGGGACCGTGACGAAGCCGACGCCGGGCCACGACGTCACCGTCCGCCTCGGCACGTCCCGCCAGGGGTCGAAGGTGTACCCCCTCATCGGCATCGGTGACCTCCACGCCCCCATCCCCTCGATGGGCACCCAGCCCGTCTACGACCTGCCCTTCCCCGTCTCCATCTCCAGTGACGGCATCGGCGGGCCCTCGGCGGGCCTGGCCTTCACCCTCGGGATCATCGACACCCTGACCGGCGGCCGGCTCACCGGCGGGAAGATCGTGGCCGCCACCGGGACCATCCACCCCGACGGCACCGTGGGCGACGTGGGGGGCGTGGCCCAGAAGACCGTCGCCGTCCAGCGGGCCGGGGCCACCTTGTTCCTGGTCCCGCCGCAGGAATTGGCCGTGGCCCGGTCGAAGGCGACCGGGCGCCTCAAGGTCGAGGCCGTGGCCGACCTGGCCCAGGCCATGGCCGACCTCGAGGCCCTGGGGGGCCAGCTCGGCGACGCCGCCAAGGGGCCCCCGGCGGGGCCGGGCGGCCACTCGGTGCCCGAGGGCTGGCAGGGCGCACCCTGGACGTGACCCGTCGCGCCGGGACGTCGCCCTCGGTGGACGCGTCCTAGGCTGGGCGCCCATGTCCGACGAGCGCAGGCTCACCATCGGTTCGACGTCGCGGATGAGCCCGGACGAGGTCGCCCGCCACACCTTCGCCACGGCGCGGCGCGGTTTCGAGACCGCCGAGGTCCGCGCCTACCTCGAGCTGCTGGCGCGGGAGATCCATGCCGTCACCCAGCGCGAGCGTGAGCTGCTCGACGCCCTGGCCGACGCCGAGCACCGGGCCGCCAACCCCGTCATCGACGAGTCGACACTGACGAACGCCCTCGGGCAGGAG
>JAGWNV010000244.1 GCA_028872975.1 Acidobacteriota bacterium | reverse complement strand
CGCCGGGCCAGGCGCGGCCATCCCGGCGGGCCCGCCGGCCGGGGACGGGGCGCCGACGACGGCCGGCGTCCGCGCCCGCGGCGCGCCGGGCAGCCGGTGCAGGTGCTCGTAAAGGGCGCCGGCCACGGGGTCGGGCAGCCAGGGCAGCGCGGCGAGCTCCTCGAGCGAGGCGTTGCGGACGGCTTTCACGCTCCCGAGCTCGCGCAGCAGCCGGCCCCGGCGGCTGGGCCCGAGCCCCGGCACCCCGTCGAGGGCGCTCGCCGTCATCCGGCGCCGGCGGAGGCTCCGGTGGTAGGTGATGGCGAACCGGTGTGCCTCGTCGCGGATCCGCTGGAGGAGGAACAGGGCGTCGGAGCCCCGGGGGATCCGCACCGGGTCGGGGTCGCCCGGCACGAAGACCTCCTCGAAGGTCTTGGCCAGCGCCGCCACCGGGATCTCCCCGGCCAGGCCGAGGCGCTCGAGGACCCGCACCCCGACGGCGAGCTGTCCCTTGCCGCCGTCGAGCAGCAGGAGATGGGGCGGATAGGAGAATTTCCGGTTCCGCTCCGGGCCGTCCGGGCCCCGGCGGGCCGCCACCAGCGCCCCGAGACGGCGGGTGAGGACCTCCTCCATGGCGGCGTAGTCGTCGTTGCCGGGCACGTCGCGGATGCGGAACCGGCGGTACTCGGACTTGCGGGGCAGGCCGTCCTCGAGCACCACCATCGACCCCACGTAGTCGCTGCCCTGGAGGTGGCTCATGTCGTAGCACTCGATGCGCAGCGGAGCCTCGGCGAGCCCGAGGGCCCCGGCCAGGGCGGTGAGCGCCCGGCTCCGGCTGTCGTGGTCGGAGGCCCGCCGCAACCGGTGCCGGGTGAGCTCCTCGGCGGCGTTGCGGGCCACGGTCTCCATGAGGGCCCGCTTCCCGCCCCGCCGGGGCACCCGGACCGCGACGGGCCCGGCCCGCCGGGCCCCGAGGAGCCGTTCCCAGGCCTCGGCGTCCTCGGGGAGCTCGGGGACGAGGACCGTCCTGGGCAGGCTGGGCTCGTCGGGGCCGGCCGCCGCCAGGAGCGCCGGGTCCCCGGCGCCCGAGGTCCACGCCGGGACGTGGCGCCGGCGCCGGCCGGCCGGCGCCTCGGCGGGGGCCACGTCGGCGTAGAGCTCCTCGAGGACCCGGTCCACGAGCTGGGCCGTGGTGAGCTCCTCGACCTTGTCGACCACGAAGGACCGCCGGCCCACCACCCGGCCCCGGCGCACGTGGAACACGCACACCGCCGCCTCGAGCGGGTCCTCGTCGATCCCCACGACGTCGAGGTCCTCGGGGCGCTCGGTCACGACCTGCTGGCGCTCGCAGGCGACCCGGAGGACGCCGAGGCGGTCGCGCAGGCGGGCGGCGCGCTCGAAGTCGAGGGCGGCCGCCGCCTCCTCCATCTCCCCGGTCAGCCGCCGCTCGACGTCGTCGGTGTCACCCGACAGGAAGTCCATGAGGTCGGCCACCATGCGGTCGTAGCGGTCCCGGTCGACCGCCCCGATGCAGGGCCCCGAGCAGCGCTCGATGTGGAAGAGCAGGCACGGCCGGCCCAGGCGCTGGTGACGGGCCAGCTTCGAGTCCGAGCAGGTGCGGACCTGGAAGGTCCGCAGCAGCAGGTCGAGGGTGTCGCGGATGGCCCCCACGTGGGCGTAGGGGCCGAAGTACCGGACCCCGGGCCGCTTGCGCCCCCGCACCACCGCCGCCCGGGGCCACTCGTCGGAGATGGTGACGGCGAGATAGGGGTAGCTCTTGTCGTCGACGAGCCGGATGTTGAACCGGGGCCGGTGCTCCTTGATGAGGGCGTACTCGAGGAGGATGGCCTCCACCTCGTTGGCCACCTGGATCCACTCGACGTGGTCGGCGGCCCCCACCATCTGGGCCGTCCGTGGTGCCAGGCCGGCCGGGTCGCCGAAGTAGGAGTTGAGCCGGCTGCGCAGCGACTTGGCCTTGCCCACGTAGAGCACCCGGCCCTGGGCGTCGACGAATTGGTAGGAGCCCGGTCCCTCGGGGATCGAGCCGGCCGCCGGGCGGGTGCGCACGCCTACAGCGTGCCGTACACCGGCCGGGAGCCGTGCCGCAGGAGGAGACGGCGAGGGCGGATCGGCCGGGGCCGGCGGCGGGTCCGGGCGGCCCCGGGGCCGCGGCGCCTACACTGGGACCAGCGCCGGCCTGGTATCCCGGCGTACATATCGCTCCGTGGCCGACAACCCCGCGGATGGGCGACCAGGCTGTCCCCGCCGGCCGCATGCGGAGCGCTCCCCGAAGGGGGTAGGTCCATGCTCCGCATCCAACGTGCCCTTCCCGAGGGCTACGCGGGCGCCGATCCCGACGACCTGGCCCGGCGCATCGCGGCGGCCAAGGCCCGGCTCGGCGACCAGCTCCTGGTCCTCGGCCACCACTACCAGCGCGACGAGGTGATGCGGTTCGCCGACGCCCGGGGCGACTCCTTCGGCCTCTCCCGCATCGCCGCGGAGCGTCGCGACGCCCGCTACGTGGTGTTCTGCGGGGTCCACTTCATGGCCGAGTCGGCCGACATCCTCACCGGTCCCGACCAGCAGGTCCTCCTCCCCGACCTGAACGCCGGGTGCTCCATGGCCGACATGGCCGACCTCGACGCCGTGGAGGAGGCCTGGGAGGCCCTCGCCGCCGTCACCGACGTCGAGCGGATCGTCCCCGTCACCTACATGAACTCCTCGGCCGCCCTCAAGGCCTTCGTGGGCCGCCACGGGGGGGCCGTCTGCACGTCCTCGAACGCCCGTGCCGTCCTGTCGTGGGCCCTCGGGGACCCCGTCGCCGGGGTGGCCGGCCGGGGCGACAAGGTGCTCTTCTTCCCCGACCAGCACCTCGGCCGCAACACCGGCCACCAGCTCGGCTACGAGGCGGCCGACATGGCGGTGTGGGACCCCCGCCGGGCCCAGGGCAACCTCGAGGACGCCGAGATCAAGGCCGCCTCGCTCCTGCTGTGGCGGGGCCACTGCTCGGTCCACCAGCGGTTCCGCCCCGAGCACGTCCGCGACTTCCGCCTCGCCCATCCAGAGGGCCGGGTCCTCGTCCACCCCGAGTGCGCCCACGAGGTCGTCGAGCTCGCCGACGAGGTCGGCTCGACCGACCGCATCATCCAGGCCACGGCGGCGGCCCCGCCCGGGGCCGTCCTCGGCATCGCCACCGAGATCCATCTGGTGAAGCGCCTCGGCGACGAGCACCCGGACAAGACGGTGGTGTCCCTCGACCCCCTGGTCTGCCCCTGCTCGACGATGTTCCGGATCGACGCCGCCCATCTCTGCTGGGTGCTCGAGTCCCTCCTCGACGGCGTGGTCGTGAACCGCATCACCGTCGACGAGGAGACCGCCGCCTGGGCGCGCCTCGCCCTGGAGCGGATGCTGGCGATCACCTAGGCCCTGTCGGCGCCCCCGGGCGGGGCCTTCGGGCGTCAGTCGGTCTTGACGATGAGCACGGCGCAGGGGGCGCCGTGGGAGACAGAGTTGGGGACGCTCCCGAGCACCCGGCGCGCCCCGCGCATCCCCTTGCTTCCTACCACCACGAGGTCGGCCCCCACCCCCGCGGCCGTGTCGCAGATGGCGTCGGCGGGGTCTCCCACCACGCCGTGCAGCTCGGCGTCGATGCCCTTGGCCCAGGTCTCGATGGCCCGCTGGCCGACCTCGTTGGCGACCTCCTGGCGCAGGGCGTTCTCGCTGCCGCTGTCGAGCAGGGGCGCTCCGGCCAGGTTGGCCATGCCCGAGGAGGCGGACCGCTGGGCGGTCACGACGTGCAGCGTCGCCCCCCACTGGCGAGCCAGCTCGGCGGCGGCGGCGACGGCCTTGTCCGCGGTCGGTGAGCCGTCGGTCCCGACGACGATGCTCTTGAACATGAGCCCTCCCCTCGTGGCGCCCGGCGAAACGCTACTCCGGCCGTCCCCCTGGCGCGTGCCCGTGCCCCGGTGGGGCCGGCGTCAGACGGCGCGCCGGCGCCGGGGCGCCCCGGCCCCGGCGGCAACGGCGGTGTCGCGCCGGCGGGCGGGCTTGGCCGGGCCCACCTTGGCCGACGCGGGGCGACGGCGCGCCGCCCGCCGGGGCCCGGCGGTGCCGAGGACGGGGACGAGGACCTCGCCGGTGGCGCTGCCGGCGGTGGCGGCCACC
>JAGWNV010000243.1 GCA_028872975.1 Acidobacteriota bacterium | reverse complement strand
GCCGGGTCGTGCTCGGTCTTCGAGCTGGCCGAGTCCATCCAGGAACGCAGGAGGGCGCCCACCGTGGCGGTGTCCTCCACGCCGCAGAGCGAGGCGGCGCGAAGCAACAGGTCCCAGTCCTCGAGGACCGGGAGCGACTCGTCCCAGCCCTGGCCCAGGGCGGTGACGAGGGCGCGGGGCACGGCGTAGCCGTTGATCGGCGTCCGGTTGTCGTCGACGTGGTCGAGGAAGTCGAAGCGCGGCGGGTAGTCGAGCGCCAGGGCCGTCGTCACCTCGTAGCCGTCCTGCCCGTCCCAGGCGCCCGGCCGGGCGGTGGCGACCTGGACGGCGACCGAGGTCCGGACCACGTGGCCCGGGGCCCGCCCCGCCGCCGCCTCGAAGCCCGAGACCCAGCCGGCGAAGGCCAGGTCGTCGTCGTCGAGGACGGCGAGGTAGCGCCCGGCGGCGACGGCCGCCCCGGCGTTGAGGGGCCGGGACCGGCCTCCACCATCGACGGGGACCACCCGCACGCGCCGGGAGAACGAGGGGTGGAACTCCGCCACGAGGACCTCCAGCACCTCCCTGCGGTCGGGCGCCACGTCGTGGGCGAGGAGGAGCACCTCGAAGTCCTCGCTGTCCTGGGCGGCCAGCGAGAGGAGGGTCTCCTGGAGCGTGGCCTGGCGCCGGCCCTGGGTCCGCACCAGGACGGAGAGGAACGGTCCCCCCGGCGCCGCGGTGGCGGTGTGGGCCGCCCGGCCGGCGGTGTCGGCGACGGCGGCCAGGAGGACCCGGAGAGGGGTCCCGGGTGCCAGGTGCCGGAGGACCTCCTGTGCCCTCCCGGCGACGCCGTCGGCCTGGTCGCCCTCGGGGGGCTCCTCTGTCACGACTGGGCGTAGGAGAAGCGGTGCACGGCGTACTCCCCGTCCACGAACTGCCCGACCCGGTGCTCGGGGTCGAGGGGCTCGGGCATGCGGCCGTCGGCGACCCGCTGCCGGAGCGACGCCGCCACCTCGCGCTGGAGCGGGTCCGGCGAGGACTCGAGCTCGGCCAGGCGGGCGTCGGCCAGGTCCCGGCGGCTGTAGCGCCAGGGGAGCAGGACGCTCACCTCGGCCGAGTACCGGGGCTCGAGCGCCGTCGCCTCCACGTAGCCGTCGGGGGTGAGGCGCTTGTCGTGGAAGACCCGCGCCGAGGGTCGGTGCACCACCCGCCACCCCTGGAGCCGGGCCCGCCAGGAGAAGTCGATGTCGTCGCCGTAGAGGAAGAAGAACTCGGGGTCGAACCCGCCGGTGTCGGCGATGACCTGGGCCCGGGCCAGGAAGCAGGACCCCGAGGCCCAGCTCGTGTCGCCGGTGTCGAGGTCGTGGCTCTTCGGATGCTCGAGGGGGAGCTGACGCGCCTCGACCACCCCGACGGTCGGCTCGGCCAGGGCGCAGACGAGCTCGGTGACCATCCGGGGCGAGGCGTAGGTGTCGGGGTTCATGACGAGCACGAGGTCCTCGCCGAGCCCCTCGAAGAGGCGGTTGTGGCCGCCACCGGAGCCGAGGTTGGACCCGAAGTGGAGATAAGAGACGTCGTCGAAGGGCCCGCCCTCCTCGGCGCCCACGATCTCGGCGAAGGCCGTGGCCGCCGCCGAACTGTCGCCGGCGGCGAGGACCGTCCGGCCCACGACCCCTTCGCCGACGGCGAGGAGGCAGGCCGCCGAGATCCCCTGGAAGAACCGCCTGAGTGCCGCCTCGTCGGTGTCGTAGAGCACGGTCTGGACACGCAGCGACGGCGGAGCCGGGTCGCCGGTGGGGCTCACGGCCGGGAGCGTACCGCAGGCCGTCACCACCCTCGCGGGTCCCACCGCGGCGCGAGGCCGTGACTACGGAGAACGGCCCAACGGGTAGGATCCGGGCCATGCACGGCGACGAATCGGCTCTCCTGGGGCGCTCGGGCCCGTCCTCGGTGCCCACCATGCGCACCAGCCTGAGCGACGCCGGGACGACCGAGGTCTTCCAGCGACTCCTGAAGGAGCGGATCATCTTCCTCGGGGCCGCCATCGACGAGACCGTGGCCAACCTGGTCTGCGCCCAGCTGCTCCTCCTGGCGGCCGAGGACGCCGATCGGGACATCGCCCTCTACATCAACTCACCGGGCGGGTCGGTCACCGACGGGCTCGCCATCTACGACACCATGCAGTTCGTCAGCTGCGACGTGAGCACGATCTGCGTGGGGCTGGCCGCCTCGATGGGCCAGTTCCTCCTGTGCGCCGGGGCACCGGGCAAGCGCCTGGCGCTTCCTCACTCCCGGATCCTCATGCACCAGCCCTCGGGCCAAATGCAGGGCCAGGCCGCCGACATCGCCATCCAGGCCGAGCAGATCGTCTACCTGAAGCGCATGATGGCCGAGCGAATCTCCTTCCACACCGGCCAGCCGGTGGAGCGGATCGAGGCCGATTCCGACCGGGACCGCTGGTTCACCGCCGAGGAAGCCAAGGACTACGGGTTCATCGATCGGGTGATCGAGCACACGTCCACGGTCCGCACCTGAGCCCTCTCCGAGGGCGGGCGCGGCGGCACGGAGCAGTGGAGCCATGACCGACGCCGGAGCGGTGGTCCAGAGCGAGGTCGAGCCTCCCGCCGACGAGGAGCGGATCGGGACCACCCTGACCCTCCGGGCTCGCGCCGAGCGGGCCGAGGCCAGGGGCCCCAAGACGACGAGGGTCGTGGCGGCGCGCAACAACCTCCGGTGGCGGCTCGTGGAGCTGTGGCGGACCCGGGAGCTCTTCGGGTTCCTCGTCCGCAAGGAGATCAAGGTCAAGTACATGAACTCCTTCCTGGGGTTCCTGTGGTCGATGCTCAACCCGGCCCTGACCCTGGCGGTGTTCTACGTCCTGTTCACCTTCTTCCTTCCCAACGGGATCCCGAGCTTCGTCATCTACATGTTCTCGGCCATCTTGGTGTGGAACCTCTTCCAGGCGGCCATCATGGGCGCCACCACCTCGGTGGTGGGCAACGCCGGCATCGTGAAGAAGGTCGCCTTCCCCCGGGAGATCCTCCCCATCGCCTCGGTGGGCGCGGCGTTCATGTTCTTCCTCTTCCAGTCCATCGTCATGGTGGGCTTCATGCTGGGCTTCTGGCACCGGCCCGACTGGCCCGTCGTCTGGCTCCTGCCCCTCGCCCTGCTCGCCCTCGTCACCTTCGCGGCGGCCGTGTCGGTGTTCCTCTCCGCCGTGAACGTCTACCTGCGCGACACCCAGCACCTGGTGGAGGTGCTCCTCATGGCCTGGTTCTGGGCGGTGCCGGGCATCTACCAGTTCTCGGGCCGGGTCCACGACGGCCTCGTCCGCCACACGATCTTCGGGATCCCCGGCACGCGTCTCGCCTGGCTGTACTTCGCCAACCCCGTCACCCCGCCGGCCATGACCTTCCAGCGGTTCTTCTACAACCTCAACCATCCCATCGAGACGGTGAAGCCCCACGCCCACATCCAGGTCCTGGCCGGGTACTCGACGTGGTGGTACGCCCGGTCCGACCTTATCGTCTTCGGGGTCTCGGTCCTCCTCCTCCTCGGGGCAATGGCCGTCTTCGGCCGGCTCGAGGGGAACTTCGCCGAGGAACTGTGAGCGCGGCGCCATGAACGTCGGGGTCGAGGTGGCCGGGGTCTCGAAGCGGTTCCGGCTGTACCACCAGAAGTACCAATCGCTCAAGGAACGGGTCCTGCACGCCGGGCAGAACCCCTACGAGGACTTCTGGGCGCTGCGGGAGGTGAGCTTCGACGTCCTCGAGGGGGAGACCGTTGGCATCCTGGGCCGCAACGGCTCGGGCAAGTCGACGCTGCTCAAGTGCGTGTCGGGGATCCTCCAGCCCACCGACGGCAAGGTGGTGGTGCGGGGACAGCTCGCCGCCCTCCTCGAGCTCGGCGCCGGCATGCAGCCCGACCTGTCCGGCCGGGAGAACATCTTCCTGAACGCCTCGCTTCTCGGTCTGTCCACCAAGGAGGTCGAGCGGCGCTTCGACGACATCGTCGCCTTCGCCGAGCTCGAACAGTTCATCGACAACCAGGTGAAGTTCTACTCCTCGGGCATGTACGTGAGGCTGGGCTTCGCCGTGGCCGTGAACGTCGACCCCGACGTCCTGGTGATCGACGAGGTGCTCGCCGTCGGCGACGAGAACTTCCAGCGCAAGTGCCTGGCCCGCA
>JAGWNV010000005.1 GCA_028872975.1 Acidobacteriota bacterium | reverse complement strand
GGACTGGTCGGCGGAGTCGGGGTGGGACACGGCCCGGGCCGTGGTCCAGGGGTTCCTCGACTACTGGGAGGCCAACCGGGCCGTCTTCCGGGTGGTGGAGCTCGCCACCGAGGAGGGCGACCTCCGGTTCCGCCGCCTCCGGGTCCGGGCCCTCAACGCCGTGACCGTCGCCCTGGCCCGGGCCATCGACGCCGGCCCCGCCCCGGCCGGCCCGGCCGGCGCCGATCCCATGGCGGTGGCCGCCACCGTCATCTCCATGCTCGCCCACGTGGCCGCCCACCGCTACGGCTTCGAGTTCTGGGGCATCCGCACCACCGACATGGTCGACAGCCAGGCCCGCATCCTGCTGTGGGCGGTGACGGGCAGGAGCGTGCCGGTCGACGAGGCCGAGGTGGAACGTCGTGCCGGGCCCCGCACCGGCCCGGTGGTGGGCGGCGGGGCGGCCCGGGCCCGCACCGACTCGGCCCGACGGGCCACGGCGCGCCGTCGCGGTCCTTCCTGACGCCGCCGGTGCGCAGCGGCCCCGTGTGGAGCGGCCCCGTGTAGAACAGCGCCGTGTGGAGCCGCCCTACTTGAGGGCGACGGGGTTCACCGGCGAGCCCAGGCCGGCCGTGAAGCCCAGCGGGGTGGCGTCGAGGAGGAACTCGTAGACGCCGTCGGCGGCGCAGTCCTCGGCCAGGGCGTCGAGGACGAAGTTCTGCCCCTGGGTCATCCCCATCTCCACCAGGTGGAGCAGGTGGACGGGGAGGTAGATGGCCTCGTCCTCGCCGGGGACGACCTCGAGCGACAGCGTGTCGGTCGCCACGGCGGCCACGTCCCGGGCCCGGAACCACTCGGCGCAGGCCATGGTGAGCCCCGGCGCCGGGTAGGCGTAGGCGAAGAGCGACTGGCGGGTCCGCTCGCCGGCGAGGTGCCGCATCTGGCCGGTCCGCACCAGCACGGCGTCGCCGGGACGCACCTCGAGCCGTCCCAGGGCGCAGGCGGTGTCGAGGTCGGCGGGGGCGATCGGATAGCCGGGCTCGAGCATGTCGAGGCCCTTGGCCCGGGCCACGTCGAGGAGCAGGCCCCTGGTCACGAGGACCCCGACGCGGTCGATGCCACATCGGGCCGCACCGGCCTCGGTCACCGAGTCGGCGGGGTGCCCGTTGTAGAGCCGGCCCCCGTAGCTCACGTGCGCCAGGGCGTCCCAGTGGGTGGCGGCCTGGAGGGCCATGGTGGCCACGTCCTCGCTCGAACAGATCCACTCGGCGTCGTCCGACAGGGGCCCGTTCACGACGACCATCGACCGGGCCGGGTTGACCCGCCCGGGGACGAGGCCGATCTGGATCCCCTCTGACTCCGACAGGGGCAGGCCGAGCGCCAGGGCCCGGCCCGTCCGCACGGCGGCGGCGGCGCGCCGGCGGGCGGCGTCGTCGACAAGGTTCAGGGTCCCCCGCTCGTCGTCATCACCCCACCGGCCCCAGTTGCGGACCCTTGCGGCGATCTCCGCGAACCGCTCCGGCACGGCCACGGGCGGATGCTACGGCAGCGCCGTGCCCGCGCCCGGGCGACCGGCGGGATGCTCAGGCGATGCCGGGCCGGACCACCTGGCCGGGGAGCCGGTCGGTGAGGAGCTCCCCGTCGCGGACGACGGGGACGCCGTTCACGATGGTCCAGTGGATCCCCTTGGGCCGGGCCGAGTAGCGGGCCTCCCCGCCGGGGAAGTCCGCCACCTGCTTCTTCGAGGCCAGCTCGACGGTGTCGGGGTCGAAGACGAAGGCGTCGGCCCAGTAGCCGGGCAGGAGCATGCCCCGGTTCTCGAACCCGAGGAGGGCGGCGGGAACCTGGGTCATCTGCCGGATGCCCTCCTCCAGGCTCCAGAGCTTGCGGTCCCGGACCCAGAAGGCCAGGAAGGCCGTCGACCAGTCCGACCCGTCGTCGCGGTCGAGGTGGGCGCCGCCGTCGGAGACGCCGATGATCATGGCCGGGTGGCGCTGGCCGGCGGCCACCGCCTCCTCCCAGGACCGGCTCTTGTTCACGTACCGGAAGACGGTCCCGAGGCCCTCGTCGAGGGCGAGGTCGAGCATGGCGTCGGCCGGCTCCACCCCGAGCTCGGCGGCGATGTCGGCGATGGTCCGGTGGAGGAGCTTCTCGTGCTCGGCCTTCACCACCTCGTCTACCTCGACGACGGTGAACCGGGGCGGGGGGAGCGTCGAGCCCTTGGCGGCGTCCCGGTTGGGGTGCTCGACGGCGTGGCGCATCTCGTCGCGCGCCGCAGGGTCCCGCAGCAGGGCGATCTTCTCCTCGACGGTTCCCCCGGGCCCGAGCACCCGGTGCCAGGCGGGGACGCCCTCGTAGAGGTTGGTCCCGGCGTCGATGCGGAAGTCCCGGTCGAAGGGGTGGTTGCGGAGGAGCGAATAGATCCCGACCCCCTGCCGGCCCGCCTCCTCGATCCACGCCGCCACGTCGTCCCACCCGGCGCCGGGGACGTCCACCTTGGACCGGCCCCCCAGGCCCTGGAGGACGATGGGCAGCCGGCTGCGGCTGCCGAGGCGGACGAGCAGGTCCTTGTCGGCCTGGTCCAGCCCACCGATGGCGCTGCGGTGGAGGTAGCTGATCGACCCGCCCCGGTGCCGGCCCGCCTCGGCGCAGAGCTCCTCGAGCTCCCCGAGGCCGGCGAACCGGCTCGGCACGGGCCGGTCGTCCCCGTCGAGCTGGGTGGGGCCGTGGGAGGAGGAGAAGCCCGCTGCCCCCGCCTCCATGGCCTCGGCCACGATCCGCCGCATCTGCTCGACCTCGTCGGCGGTGGCCTCCCGCTCCGAGCCGGCCTCGCCCATGACGGTGCGCCGGACGGCGGAGTGGCCGACGTAGCAGGCCATGTTCACCCCGAGCCGGCCCTCGCGGCTGGCCAGGAATTCGGGGAAGCTCTCGAAGCTCCAGTCGACGGCCGAGAGGGCCACCGGGGACATGCCCTCCACCTTGGCGAACATCCGGGCCAGGAAGTCCCGCTGGTCGGGCCGGTTGGGCGCCACCGAGAAGCCGCAGTTGCCGGCCAGCACCGTCGTCACCCCGTGGTAGCAGGAGGACGTGGCATAGGGCTCGAAGGTGAGCTGGGGGTCGTAGTGGGTGTGGGCGTCGACGATGCCCGGCGCCACGTGGAGGCCGTCGGCGTCGATCACCTGCTCGGCGTCGCCGGGGTCGACGAAGCCGATCTTCACCACCCTGCCGTCCTTCACGGCGAGGTCGCCGCGACGGCGGGCGAGACCGCTCCCGTCCACGACGATGCCGCCCATGATGGCGAGGTCGTAGCTGCTCATCCGTCCTCCTCTGGCCGGGGGTGGTCCCCCGGGCCGGGCCGCCGGTCGCCGACGGTCAGCCGGCCCACACGATCGACTGGAGCTCCGAGTAGGCCTCGAGTCCGTAGTCGCCTCCGTCGCGGCCCACCCCCGACATCTTGAAGCCGCCGAAGGGCGCCTCGTGGTGGCGCTGGGCGGTGTTGATGCCGACATGACCGGCCCGCAGGAGCTTGGCCACGCGGAACGCCCGGGCGGTGTCGGCGGAGAAGACGTAGTCGTAGAGGCCGTAGGGGCTGTCGTTGGCCATGGACACCCCCTCGTCGTCGTCGTCGAATGGGGCCACCACCACGACGGGCCCGAAGATCTCCTCCCGGGCGACGCTCATCTGGTTGGTCCCGGTGATGAGGGTCGGCTCCACGTAGAAGCCCCGCTCGAGGTGGGAGGGCCGTCCCCCGCCGGTCACCACCTCGGCGCCCTCGCCCTTGCCCTGGGCGATGTGGCCCTCGACCCGGTCCCGCTGGGCGGCGGAGATGAGCGGTCCGACCACCGTGTCCTGCTCGGTGGGGTCCCCGACCTTGAGGACGGTGGCGTAGCGGGCGAGGCGCTCGACCACCTCTTCGAAGACCCCCCGCTGGACGATGGCCCGGGTGGGGGCCGTGCAGATCTGACCGGAGTGGAAGCTCCAGGTGGACCCGATGCAACCCACGGCGCCCTTCAGATCGGCGTCGTCGAACACCACGCAGGCGCCCTTGCCCCCGAGCTCGAGGAGGAGCCGCTTCATCGTCCGGCCGCCCGACTCGGCGATGCGGGTCCCGACCTCGGTCGACCCGGTGAAGCTCACCATGTCGACGTCGGGGCTGGCCACGAGGGCGGCGGCGGGATCGGCCTTCGAGGAGGTGAGGAGGTTCACGACCCCGGGCGGGAACCCCACCTCGTCGAGGATCCGGACCAGCTCGACGACGGCGAGGGGGTCCTGGGGGGCGGGCTTGACCACCACCGTGTTCCCCATGGCCAGCGCCGGTGCCACCTTGCCGGCCATGTTGACGAGGGGGAAGTTGTAGGAGGTGACGCAGGCCACCACACCCACCGGCTGGCGGACGGCCAGGGCGTTGATGAGCCCGCCGGGGGCGAGCGGAGTGGTGGGGGCCACCTGGGGCACGAGGGACCGCTGGACGACGTGGCGGGGGTCCCGGGAGTAGCGCTCGAAGCGGTCGGCCGCCACCGGGACCTG
This sequence comes from Acidobacteriota bacterium, assembly GCA_028872975.1. Taxonomy (GTDB): domain Bacteria; phylum Actinomycetota; class Acidimicrobiia; order Acidimicrobiales; family UBA8190; genus UBA8190. Next base: position 18,616 of record JAGWNV010000005.1, on the reverse strand, counting down.
CATGCGCGAGCCGACGGCGGCGGTGGCGCCGGTCTCGGCGATGACGAGGGGCAACAGCTCGGCGGCCCGCGCCCGGATGGCCACGGCGGCCTCGGCCATGAGCGCCAGCCGGTCCTCGACGGGGAGCCCGGCCCAGCCCGGGAGGGCCTGGCGGGCGGCGGCGGCGGCGGCCTCGGCGTCGGCCACGCTGGCCTCGGGGGCGAGGCCCACCACCTCCTCGGTGGCGGGGTTCACCACCTCGTAGGTGCCGCTCCCCGCCTCCTGCCAGGTCCCTCCGACGAGGAGCCTGCGCTCCTCGGGGCGGGCGGTGGCGGCGGTGGTCGACGGCACACGCGGATGGTAGCCGACGAATCTGACGGAGCGTCAGGTCGGAAGTAGCCTGCGTGGCCATGAGCCCAGCCGGACTGCGCGACGCCACGGCCATCGTGGGCATCGCCCAGACTCCCTTCGCCAAGCATCTCGACCCGCCCGAGATCGAGCTCGCCTGCCAGGTCATCGTCGACGCCTGCGCCGACGCCGGGATCGATCCCAGGGAGATCGGGGCGCTGTGCTCCTACACGATGGAGGCCACCGAAGAGGTCGACATCGTCCGGAACATCGGCTGCGGGGACATCACCTTCTTCTCCCAGGTCGGCTACGGGGGCGGGGCCGGCTGCGGGGTGGTGGGCCAGGCGGCCATGGCTGTGGCCACGGGCCAGGCCGAGGTGGCGGTGGCCTGGCGTTCCCGCAAGCGCGGCTCGGGGCCCAGGCCCTGGACGAACACCTCGGTCCAGCTGCGGGTCCCCGGGCAGTGGACCCGCCCCTACGGCCTCCTGCGTCCCGTCGACGAGATCGGGCTCCTCACCCGCCGGTACATGCACGAGTACGGCGCCACCAGGGACCACCTGGCCAACGTGGCCATCGCCGTGCGCAAGCACGCCAACCGGAACCCCGAGGCGATGATGTACGACCGTCCCATGACGCGGGACGACTACATGCAGAGCCGGTGGATCTCCGAGCCCCTGTGCCTGTTCGACAACTGCCTGGAGACCGACGGGGCGCTCGCCTGCGTCATCACCTCTGCCGACCGGGCCAAGGACCTCCGGCACCCGCCCGCCTACGTCCACGCCTTCGCCCAGGGGCTCCCTCCCGAGCACCAGACGATGGTCAACTACTTCAACGACGACCCCCTCACCGGGCCGGCCTGGGCCTGCGCCCGCCGGCTGTGGGCCAACGCCGACTTCGGCCCCGAAGACGTCGACGTGGCCCAGCTCTACGACGCCTTCAGCCCCCTCATCCTCCTGTCCCTCGAGGGATACGGCTTCTGCAAGCGAGGAGAGGCCCCCGGGTTCACCGAGAACGGCAACCTGGAATGGGGCACCGGCAGCCTGCCGGTCAACACCTCGGGCGGGGGCATGTCCGAGGCCTACGTGCACGGCTTCAACCTCATCACCGAAGGGGTGAAGCAGATGCGGGGCACCTCGACGGCCCAGGTCGAGGGGGCCGAGACGTGCCTGGTCACCTCGGGCGAGGGCGTGCCCACGAGCGCGCTGCTGCTGCGGCGATGAAGGGAGAGGACCGATGAGCAACGCCGCTGCCTTCTCGGGGGGATACGTCGCCAACCGGGGCCCGTCGGTGGAGGGGTTCCTGCTGCCGGCCACCGACGAGGAGTCCATCGGGTTCTTCGAGGCGGCCCGACGAGGGGAGCTCGTCGTCCAGGCCTGCACCGCCTGCGGCCGGCTCCGCCATCCACCGCGTCCGATGTGCCCGACGTGCCGGTCGACCGAGCGGGAGTGGCGGCCGGTGGCCCCCACGGGGAAGGTCTGGTCCTACGTGATCCCCCACCCGCCGCTCCTCGAGCCCTACTCGAGCGTGGCCCCCTACAACGTGATCGTGGTCGAGCTCGACGAGAACCCCCTCATCCGGTTCGTGGGCAACCTCGTCGAGGACGTCGACGCCCCCCTCGACAGCGTCGACCCCCACGGCATCGGCATCGGCGAGCCGGTGGAGTGCGTCTTTCGGACCTTCACCCGCCCCGACGGCTCGACCGAGTCCCTCCCCTTCTGGGTGCGCCGGAGCGGCTGAGGAGCCCCCGTGGCAGTGGCCGTCCAGGACCTCGAACTCCCGGTCATCGAGGTCGTCGGAGTGGAGCGGGACCAGGCGCTGGCGGAGATCGCCGACGCCCGCCGCCACCACTGGCTGGCCCGCACGCCGCTCGGCTACGCCGTCACGACCTACGAGGACGCCGTCTCGGTGCTGCGCGAGCGCCGGTTCCATTCGGCGCTCTCGGCGCTGCGGGACATGGCCGAGGTGGCGCCCGACGAGTTCTTCTCCCGTCGCCGGCAGTCGATCCTGTCCATGGAGGGCGAGCCTCACGCCCGGCTCCGGCGCCTGGTGGCCCCCGCCTTCACCCCGGCCGCCGCCGACCGGCTCCGGCCGGTCATGCGGGAGGTGATGGAGGCGCTCGTCGACGCCGTCGTGGACCGCGGACGGGCCGACCTGGTGGCGGAGGTCTGCGAGCCCTACCCGGTGCCGGTCATCTGCGAGCTGCTGGGCGCCCCCAAGAAGGACGCCGCGCTCTTCTCGGCCTGGGCCACCGACATCTTCCGGATCTTCAACCAGGACCTGGTGGCCGACGCCCCCCGGATCTCGAGGGCGGCCTTCGAGCTCGACGGCTACGTGACCGACCTCATCGACCGGCGCCGGCGCGCCCCGGCCGACGACCTCCTCTCGGCCCTCATCGCCGTGGAGGAGGCCGGCGACCGGCTGTCCACCGAGGAGCTCGTCATGCTGGCCGAGGCCGTCCTCATGGCCGGCACCGACACCACCCGCAACCAACTGGCCTGCTCCCTCGCTCTCCTGGCCGACCATCCCGCCCAGTGGGCCCGCCTGGTTGAGGACCCCGGCCTGGCCCGCGGCGCCGTCGACGAGACGATGCGCTATCTCGGGGCGGTCCGGGGCACGGCCCGGATCGCCTCGGAGGACATCGAGTACCGCGGGGTGCTGTTCCCCGCCGGCACCCTGGTCTCGGTGACCCTGGCCGGGGCCAACCGCGACCCGTCGGTCTTCGAGGCCCCCGACACCTTCGACGTCGCCTCAGGCCGGTCCAACCAGCTCACCTTCGGCTCGGGGATCCACCACTGCCTCGGGGCCTCCCTGGCCCGCGCCGAGCTCCAGGAGGCCCTGGTCATCCTGGCCAGGCGCCTCCCCGGTCTCGCCCTCGACGGGCCGGTCGAGTGGAAGCCGCCCACCTTCGGGATCTGGGGACCGTCGAAGCTGCCCGCTCGCTGGGGCTGAACGGTTCCGGCTCGGCCGGGCCGCTGCAGCCGGCGCCGTCGGGGCCGGTCAGTCCCCCTGGACGACGGTGGCGGCGCCGGCGCCGTCGTCGCCGTCGGCGGTGACGCCGGTGGCGGTCAGGCCGGCGTCGTCGACCACGGTCCCCGGTGTCGTCGCCGTCACGACCACGGTGACGGTCGCCGACGACCCCGCCGCCAGGCTCCCGAGGTCACAGGACACGGTCCCGCCCTTGGTCTTGGGCGGGGTTGGCGGCGCCGTCCGCACGCAGCTGCCGGCGGTGGTCGAGACCGAGTCGAAGTGGACGGTGCCGGGCAGGACGTCGACGACCGAGACGCCCCCGGCGGTGTCCCCGCCGGTGTTGGTCGCCACGAGCGAGTAGCTGTACTGGTCGCCGCTCACCACGCCGGCGGGCGCCGTGTCACCGAGGGCGAGGTCCGGGGCGGGGTCGACGACGGAGCCCTGGAGGGAGAAGTCGAGGTCCCACATGCTCGAGGTGCCCAGAGCGGTGTCCATCCCACACCAGCCGTTGCAGTCGGTGAAGAAGCCGGGGGGCGGCATCATCCACACCGCCTCGTCGTTCGAGACGGCGGATCGCACCTGCCAGCCCCACGAGGCCCCGACGGATTGGACCGACAGCCAGTAGTGGCCGGGATCGAGGGTCACGTCCACGGGCACCGACAGGGCGCAGACGTCCTGGGTCAGCCCGCCGGCGGTCGTCACCGTCGCCGAGTAGACGACGCCTCCGGGCAGCCCGGCGGCGTCGCCGTAGATGGTGACGTCGACCGTCCCCACGGCGGCGCAGGCGCCGGCGACACCCACCGGGTCGACCTGGGTCAGCGCCCACTGCACCCCGGCGGGGACGACGAAGTCGTCGGCGGCCTGGGCGTCGAAGTACTTCGTGTCGGAGTGCACGCCGAAGGCACCTGGGAAGTCGGTCTGGGCGTAGAGCGCCGGGGAGGCGCCGGCAGCCGAGACCGAGGCCACGACCCCGGGGAATGCGGCGGCGGCCGCCAGGGTCAGCGCCATGGCCAGTCGGCGGCCTCTGGGCCCGCCCCCCGGTGCTGCCTCCGACGTGACCGCGACCCCCGCCACTGGCCCCATGCGACGACCCCCCTCGGACGCCGGAGGCCCGACCCGTGCAGGTCGGACTCCTCGGCGCGTCCTCACCTTCGCCTCCGAGCGAGGGTACGGCTACCCCTGTGGCGCTTCAAGGGCCGGACGCGCAACGCCACGGGTCCCGTTCGCCGATCGGCGGAAATGAGCCGCGCGACCCACGCGTCGACCGTCAGGCGATGGCGCGCTCTTCCTGCACCTTGACGACCCGTTGCTCAATTGCCGGCGGCACGCTGACGATACGCGGGCCGGGTGCGGGTGACGGCTTCAGTGGCCCCGACGTGACCAGGTCCTCAACTGGCCGCTGACGGCCCCGACGCGACGGCAGGCTCGAGCAGCTCGATGCGGTTCCCGAACGGATCGTCGACGTACACCCGGTCGTAGCCCTCGAGCGGTTCGTCGTCGCGCACCGCGACACCCGCCCGCCGGAGGGCGTCGACGAGGGGGCCGAGCCCCCGGACGAGGAGCGCCGGGTGGGCCTTCCTCGCCGGCCGGAACGGGTCTTCGACACCGAGGTGGACCTTCACCCCCGGTCCCTCGAACCAGCACCCGCCCCGGGCGGCCAGGTGGGGTGGCTTGGGCACCTCGGGCAGGCCCAGCACCGTCGTGTAGAACCGCCGGGCCTCGTCCTCGCCGCCGGGAGGCATGGCCAATTGCACGTGGTCGATCCCCTCCACCGGCACGAGCCGGAGTCTACGAAGGCGCCGCACTCCCGCCTCGACCGGTCGCGGCTCCGACGAGGCACCGGGAGTACGCTTCCGCGCCTCGATGGCCACCGCCGGCGAGCCGCCCGGGCCTTCTCCGCGCCTCGATCGCCGGCGGTTCCTCCGCTACGGAGGCGCGGCCGGTGCCGCCGTCGTCCTGGGCCCGCTGGCATCCGCTTGCGGCGGCCCGGGCCGGTCCCCGCCGTCCACCTCGACGTCGGTGCCGCCGGGTGCCGACCCGCCCTGGTCGTCGCTGGCCGGATCGATGTCGGGGCGCCTCGTGCTCCCCGGCGACAGCGCCTACGGCGTCGCCGCCCAGCTCTACAACGAGCGCTTCGACGACGCCCGTCCCGCCGCCATCGCCTTCTGCGCCGACCCCGTCGACGTCCAGCGGACGCTCTCCTTCGCCCGCACCTGGGGCGTGCCCCTGGCGGTCCGCTCCGGCGGCCACAGCTACGGGGGCTACTCCGTCGGCCCGGGGGTCGTCGTCGGCGTCACCGCCATGGCGTCGGTCGAGGTGACCGGCCCCGCGGCCCGGGTGGGAGCGGGCACCCGGCTCGTCGACCTCTACTCCACCCTGGCGTCGACCGGCCTCACCGTGCCAGGCGGCTCCTGTCCGACCGTCGGCATCGCCGGCCTCGCCCTCGGCGGGGGCATCGGGGTGCTCGGGAGGAAGTTCGGCCTCACCGCCGACAACCTCCGGTCGCTCCAGATGGTGACCCCCGACAGCCGCCTCGTGACCTGCAGCCCCACCGCCCACGAGGACCTCTTCTGGGCCAGCCGAGGCGGCGGGGGCGGAAACTTCGGCGTCGTCACCTCCTTCGAGTTCTCCGTCCACCCCGTGCCGGACGTGGCCCTCTTCACCCTGGAGTGGCCCTGGGCGGCGGCCCCCGACGTCCTCGGCGCCTGGCAACTCTGGATCGGCCAGGCGCCGACCGAACTGTGGTCCAACTGCCAGCTCCTGTCCCAGGGTGCGGCGGGTCCCCTCGTCAAGGTGACCGGGGTCTTCTGCGGTGACGCCGGCGCTCTCGACGCGGCGCTGGCGCCCCTCGTCCGCACCGCCGGATCGCCCTCCTACCGGTTCGCCGGGCCGGAGGCCTTCCCCAAGGCCATGCTCGTCGAGGCCGGCTGCGAAGGCCTGACCGTCGAGCAGTGCCGGCTGCCCGCCCAAGGCCCCGCCGGTGCCCTCGAGCGGTCGAGGTTCGCGGCGAAGTCCCTCGTCGTCGACGAACCCCTGCCCTCTCCGGCCGCCGCCGCCGTCCTCGCCGCCGTGGAGGGCTTCCAGGCCCAGGCGCCGGGCCTCGGCGGCGCCGTGGTCTTCGACGCCTGTGGGGGCGCCATCGCCGAGGTGCCGAGCGCGGCGACGGCCTTCGTCCACCGACGCGCCCTCGCCATCGTCCAGATGGCGGTGAGCTGGTCGGCTCCCGCGCCCGGGCCCACCCCCGCCGGCACCGCCGGCTGGCTGGCACAACTGGGCGCCGACCTGGCGCCCCACGCCACCGGCGCGTACCAGAACTACGTCGACCCCACCCTCGACGACTGGGCGACGGCCTACTACGGCGCCAACCTGCCCCGGCTCCGCCGCATCAAGCGCGCCGTGGACCCCGACGACGTCTTCCGCTTCGCTCAGTCGATTCCGCCCGCCTGACGGCCACCGTGCCGATCCCGCCGCCGATCCCGCCGCCGATCCGGCCGCCTCGGCCGGCGCCGGGACCGAGGAGTCAGGAGTACCGGGTGATGTAGCCGCGCCGGCGGAACAGCGAGAGCATGGTCACGACGAAGCCGACGGCGACCACGAGCAGCACCCCCGTGCCGAGCGCGGCGATGGCCACCTGCGACCAGGGCAGCCCGTGGTGGGAGAGGAGCGCCCGGCCGGCGGCGAAGGCATGGGTGGTGGGGAGGGCGATGGCCACGGGCTGGAGGAACCCGGGGAGGGCCTTCACCGGGTAGAAGACGCCCGAGAGCGGCATCACCATGAAGAGGATCCCCCACGCCAGCGCCTCGGCCCCGGCGCCGAAGCGCAGGACGATGCCGATGACGAAGAGGGCGATCACCCAGCCCACGAGGAGGAGGATGCCGGCCACGGGCAGGATCCCCCAGCCGAGGCCGGTGATGTCGAAGGCGTAGAAGGCCGCCGCCGTGGCGGCGGCCACGCCCACGCCCATGACCAGCTTGACCATGCCGAACAGGACGACCCCGAGGACGTACTCGAGCTCGCTCATGGGGGTGACCATGAGGTTGAGCATGTTGCGCGACCAGGCCTCCTCCAGCATCCCCGTGGAGAGGGCGATCTGGGACTGGTAGACGACGTGCCAGAGGACGATCCCCGACAACAGGTAGGCGAAGGCGATCGACCCCGACCCCCTGTGGTTGGAGACGAAGACCCCGAGCGATCCGAACAGCAGGACGTCGACGAGCGGCCAGAGGGTCACGTCGAAGAGCCGGTGCGGGCTGCGCAGGAGCACGTAGGCGTGGCGCCGGGCGATGGCCCGGATCCGCTGCCAGGAGGCGCCGAGCTCCTGCGGACGCGTCCCGGTCACGGTGGCGAGGCTCATGACGGTCCCTCCTCCATGGCCGCCTCCACCACGGGGGCAGCCATCGCCTGACGGTCGGCGAGGTGCAGGAAGACGTCCTCGAGGTCCTGGCGGCCGAACGAGGCGCTCACCTCCGAGGGAGAGCCGTCGGCCACCACCTTCCCGTGGGCGACGAACACCACCCGGTCGCAGAGCCGCTCCACCTCGGACATGTCGTGGCTCGTCACGAGCAGGGCCGACCCCTGCTGGTTGGACAGCTCGAGCAGCCCCCGGCGCACCCGCAGGGCCACCTCGGGGTCGAGCGACGCCGTCGGCTCGTCGAGGACGAGGAGCCGGGGATCGTGCAAGGTGGCCTTCACGATCCCCACCAGGGTCCGCTGGCCCGAGGAGAGCTCGGTGCCGAGGGACCCGCGTAGGTGCCCGATGCCGAACCGCCGCAGGGCCACCTCGATGGCGTCACCCCGGGTGTCCACCCCGTAGAGGTCGGCGTACATCCTGAGGAATTCCCCCACCCGGAGCCGCTCGGCCAGGGGCAGGTAGCCGGCGGCGAACCCCACCTGGGCCAGCGCCCGGGTCCTGCCCTCGGGGAGCCGGTGCCCGACGAGCTCCACCGTCCCGGCGTCGGGCGTGACGACCCCGAGGAGCATGAAGAGAGTGGTGGTCTTGCCGGCCCCGTTGGGCCCGAGGAGCGCGACGCGCTCGCCGGCGCGCACCTCGAGGTCGACGCCGGCCACGGCCGTCTGGCCGCGATAGGCCTTGACCAGGCCCCGTGCTCGCAGCACTGTCTCCACCACACACCCCCCTTCAGAGAAAGCCCACCATCATGACAGCCAGGAGGTCGCCCCCGTCATGTGCCGCAACATCACGACCCTGCGAGGGCTCGAGCCCCCTGCCACGACCGAGGAGATCGAGGCGGCCGCCCGCCAGTTCGTCCGCAAGGTGAGCGGCGTTACCACCCAGTCACCTCGCACCGACGAGGCCTTCGTCCGGGCGGTGGCCACCGTGGCCGAGGCCGTGACCGGACTCCTCGCCGACCTCCCGCCCCGCCGTCAGCCGCCACCGGTGCTCCCTCCCCTCCGCCGGGTGCGGCCGGCGGGGGCTGGGGAGAAGGAGGCGATCGACACCGACGAGACCCGCCGGTCGCTCGGGGACGACGGTCGGTCAGCCCATCGGCACGCCGGTCAGTAGAGCGGCGACCAGCTGACGGTGCGGAGCAGCTTGCTCTCCCAGCGGTCCCGGTAGGCGAGGGCCTCGTGCATGAAGGTGCCCGGCGCCCGGAACCGCTCGGGGACCTCGGTGGTGAGGAGCCGGAGGAGGGCCGGCTCGTCCAGGATCTTCTGCATGAGGATGGCCTCCTTCCGGCGGCCGCTGCCGAAGGCGGTGCGGTTGACGGCCTGGATCTCGAGCATCGAGGACGCCATGGCCCGCATCGGCTCGTAGTAGTTGGTCTGCCAGAAGGCGACGTAGTCGTCGACGGCGGCGTGCGGCCAGCCGGTGTCCTCCATGTAGAGGCTCAGCTCGTGCTCGGCCGGTGCCGTCGGCACGGTGGCGAGGTCGACCTCCCGCATGGGCGACCAGTCCACCGGCACGAGGAGCTTGCCTGTGACGTCGTGACGGAGCTCGTCGACCCGACGGGCCCAGGCCCGCAGGTCCCCCTCGTGGACGGCCCGGACCAGGCGCTCGTAGGCGGCCCCGTCTCGGAGGGCGGTGATGGTGACGAGGTGGTAGGCGGGACCGCTTCCGTGCGCCTGGCGGCAGAACCAGAGGAGCCTGGCGTCGTCCCCCTGGGCCAGGGCGGGCATCCACTCGTCGCGGTAGGCGGCCTCGAAGGCGTCCTCCTCGTTGCCCCGGACCTCGTGGACCTCGTGCAGGAGCAACATGGCGGTCTCCTCGTGTCGTCAGCGGGTCGGGCCGGTGGTGACGGCCGACGGGACGAGGGGCGCCACCGTCTCGCCGAAGGCCGCCATCTGGTCGCAGGTCTCGGCGGCGGTCCGGCTCGGGAACCGCAGCTGCACGTGGGAGACCCCGAGCTCGACCCAGCCGGCGAGCTCCTCGGCGAGCTCCTCGGGCGATCCGGCCCGGGTGCCCCGGGGTAGCTCCCAGTCCGCCTTCCCCACGTGGAGGGGCCCGGCCAGCGCCCCGATGGCGATGGGCTCGCCGGGGCGGAGATCCTCGCGGAGCTCGAGCAGCCGGGGGACGAGCTCGGCCATCTGGGACCGCTTTGGCGTCTGGGGCAGCCATCCCTCGCCCCGCCCCGCCGCCCGCCGCAGCGCCGCCGGCGAGGAACCGCCCACCCAGATGGGAGGCCTGGGCACCTGGAGGGGCCGCGGCGAGACGCCGAGGTCCGACGCCGGCCACCGGGGCCCGGGCAGGGTGGGGAACTCCTCGCTGAGCCCGGCGGCGATGCCGTCGATGGCCTCGTCGAGGAGGGCCCCCCGCCGGGAGAAGTCGACACCGGCGATGTCGAACTCCTCGCTGACGTGCCCCGCCCCCACCCCGACCACGAGCCGGCCCCCGGAGAGGACGTCGAGGGTCGCCATCTCCTTTGCCGTCCGCAGGGGATGGCGGAGGGCGGCGATGAAGACGTGGGAGAGGAGCCGGACCCGGGTCGTGACCCCTGCCAGCCACCCCAGGGTGGCGGTGGTGTCGTACCAGGTCGTGCTCATGGCGTCGGCGAGACGGCGGGGGATGACGGTGTGGTCGCAGACGGCGACGTAGAAGAACCCGCTCTCGTCCGCCTGCCTGGCCACGGCGGCCAGCTCGACGGCGCCGGCCGACGCCTCCCAGCCGTCGACGTAGATCGTCGACTGGGACTGGACCGGAAGCTGGATGCCGAACGCCACCCGGCCCTCGGGGATGATCGGCGCCGGGGCGGTCCGCCTCGTCACCTCGCTGCTTCCTGCCGTCATGTCCGCTCCCCTCCGTCTCCCCCGCAGGCACTGCCCTGCGCAGCCTCGCGCCGCGCCGGCCGACCCGGACCGCGCTCAGAACCGCTCGGCCACCACGTCTGCCAGCCGCGTCGCCGGGCCCAGGGCCCGCCAAAGGACGATGGCGCGTTTCAGGTAGAGGTGGGCGGGCACCTCCCAGGTGAACCCCATGCCTCCGTGGACCTGGATGCAGGCCCGGGCGTTGGCCTCGGCCGCCTGGGCGGCGAGGAGGGCGGCGCCGTGGGCGGCCCGCACGGCGTCGCCCACGTCGGGCTGGTCCACGGTGACGGCGGCGGCGTGGACGGCGGCCCGCGCCGTCTCGGCCCGCACCAGCATGTCGGCGCACATATGCTTGACCGCCTGGAACGACCCGATGGGCCGGTCGAACTGCCGCCGGACCTTGGCGTAGCCGACGGCCATCTCCGAGGTGACGGCCGCCATCCCGACGAGGAACGCCGCCTCGACCACGAGGAAGTCCCGCCACAGCGCCTCGGCCACCGGCCCGTCGCCGACCGGGGTCCCCCTCGGGACGGCCTCGAGCCGCCAGAGGGGGGTGAGGGGGTCGAGACCGCCCTCGACGGGTGCCCCACCGACGGCGTCGGGCTCGACGAGCTCGACCCCGTCGTCGGCCACGACGAGGAGGGCGCCGAGCGACCCGAGGTCGCCGACGAGCACGGGACGGGGGTCGCCGGGCACGGGCGGGGTCCGCCGGAGCAGGCCCACCGGCCGGTCGCCGGTGGCCGCCCCCTTCACGAGCCCGGCGGCGGCGTGGGTGGCGGCGAGGGGACCGGGCACGAGGGCCCGGCCGAGCTCCTCGAAGACGACGGCGGCGGCGGCGGTGCCGAGATCGGCTCCCCCCTCCTCGTCGGCCAGCCGCAGGGAGAACACCCCGGCCTCGGCGAGCGCCGACCAGCCCTCGGTGTCGAGCGCACGCCGCCCTTCCCCGGCCCGGACCCTCTCCATCGGGAACCGGCCCTCGCACAGCCGCCGCATGCCGTCGGCCAGCGACCGCTCGTCATCGGAGAGCTCGAAGTCCACGCTCCCGCCTATCCCTTGGGCAGGCCGAGGATCCGCTCGGCGACGATGTTGCGCTGGATCTGCGAGGTCCCCGCCGCGATGGTCCGGGAGAAGCTCCCGATCCACTGCTCGAGCAGCCGGGTGTTGCCGATGGGCCCCGATCCGTCGGTGGCCTCGAGCTCGTCCCAGGCGAGCCCGGCCGAGCCGAGGAGCTCGAGCCCCAGGGTGGCCAGCCGCTGGCGGAGCTCGGAGAAGGCCAACTTGAAGACGCTCCCACCGAGTCCGGGTACCCCGGTGCGGGCCGCCTGGGAGACGTTGCGCCGGGTGAGGGCCCACAGGGCGTCGAGCTCGGCGCCGAGCTGGCCGGTCCGGTGCCGGACCTCGGGGTCGTCCCAGAGGCCGACGCGCCGGGCCAGGGACCGGATCCTGCGGAGCTCCTCCATCGACTGGAGCAGCTCCCCGACGAAGGCCGTGCCGCGCTCGAAGCTGAGCGTCACCATCGTCACCCGCCAGCCGTCGTTCTCCTCCCCCACCCGGTTCCCGACGGGCACCCGGACGCCGTCGAGGAAGAGCTCGGCGAACTCGGTGGAGCGGCCGATGGTCTCGAGGGGACGGATCTCGATGCCGGGCCGGTCCATCTCCATGGCAAGCCAGGTGATCCCCGAGTGCCGGGACCCTTCCTCCCCGGTCCGCACCAGCAGCTCGCAGAGGTCGGCCACCTCGGCGTGCGACGTCCAGATCTTCGAGCCGGTCACCACGTACTCGTCGCCGTCGCGCACGGCCCGGGTCCGCAGGGCGGCGAGGTCGCTCCCGGCGTCGGGCTCGGAGAAGCCCTGGCACCAGACCTGCTCGCCTTTGAGGATGGGGGGCAGGAACCGGGCCCGCTGCTCGGGTGTCCCCTCGACCGCGATCGTCGGCCCGGCGTGGAGGAGTCCCACGAAGTTGACCCCCACATAGGGGGCGTGGGCCCGCTCGAGCTCCTCGAGGTAGACGAGCTGTTCGACGGGGCTCGCCCCCCGGCCCCCGCCCTCGACGGGCCAGTCGATGCCGGCGTAGCCGGCGTCGTAGAGCATCCCCTGCCACGACGTGTCGTAGGCGCGCCGCGCCGGCCAGTCGGTGAGCGCAGGCCGGGGGCCGAGCGTGGGGACGACCTCGGCGAGCCAGGCTCGCAGCTCGGCCCGGAACGCCTCCTCGGCGTCGGTGTAGCGCAGATCCAACGTGCCCTCGACCGGCCAGCGCCCGGCTAGGGCGCCAGGTAGTCCAGGCCGTAGAGGGCGATGGCGTTGCCCCGGACGATCTTCCGCCTCGTCTCGTCGTCGAGCTCCGCCATCTGGCGCTCGGCGACCTCCTTGGTGTGGGGCCACGTCGAGTCCGAGTGGGGGTAGTCGGACTCGTAGGTGATCCGGTCGGCGCCGATCTCCTCCACCGACCTGAGCCCGTGGGCGTCGTCGAAGAAGCAGCCGGTGACCTGGCGGCGGAAGTAGGTCGAGGGCGGCTCGGGGACCTTGTCGGCCACGCCCCCCCAGCCCCGGTTCTCGAGCCAGACGGTGTCGGCCCGCTCGAGGATGTAGGGGATCCAGCCGATCTGGCCCTCGGAGTAGGCGAGCTGGAGGGTGGGGAACCGGACGAGGACGCCGGAGAACAGGAAGTCCACCACCGAGAAGGTGGCGTTGGTGTGGGTGAGGGTCGACCCCACCGCCGGGGGGGCGTCGCCGGAGGTCGACGGCATCTTCGACGACGACCCGATGTGCATGTTCACCACCGTCCCCGTCTCGGCACAGGCGGCGAAGAAGGGGTCCCAGTAGTTCTCGGGGTCGTGCACGGAGGGCAGCCCCAGGAAGGGGGGGATCTCGCTGAAGCAGACCGCCCGCACGCCCCGCTCGGCGTTGCGCCGGATCTCCTCGGCGGCGAGCTGGGCGTCCCACAGCGGGATGAGACAGAGCGGGACGAGCCGGCGGTCCGACTCCCCGCACCACTCGTCGACCATCCAGTCGTTGTAGGCCTTCACGCAGAGGAGGCCGAGCTCCTTGTCCTTGGCCTCTAAGAAGGTCTGGCCGCAGAACCGGGGGAAGGTCGGGAAGCACAGGGAGGCCTCGAGGTGGTTCACGTCCATGTCCTCGAGCCGGGGCTTCACCTGGTAGGCGCCCGGGCGCATGTCCTCGTAGGTGATCCCCTTCATGGTGACCTCGTCCCGGGGCACGCCGGCGGCGGCGTCGAGACGGAGGAGGGGACGACGAAGCTCCTCGTAGTACCACCAGTCGGTGGGGTCGCCCTCGCTGCCCGGCTTCACGGTGAGCTTCCCGCCCACGAATGTGATCTCGCCCATCGGCGCCCGCACGATCCGGGGGCCGACGTCCTGGTACTTGGCGGGCAGCCGGTCGCTCCACACGTTGGGCGGTTCGACGACGTGGTCGTCGACGGAGACGATCAGGGGCAGCTCGGCCACCGCCGCATCCTACCGACGGATCTGACGGGGTGTCAGGTCTGACCGGGCGGCGCGGCGGGGCCCACCTTGGACCTCCTACCAGGAGATCTGCCCGAGGAGCCGGGCCCGGTGCCAGCCGGCGTCGCCCCAGGCGGCCCCGAGCGCCCAGGCCCGCTTCATCCAGAGGTGCAGGTCGTGCTCCCAGGTGTAGCCGATGGCCCCGTGGACCTGGAGCGCCACCGAGGCCGCCACGGAGGCGGCGTCGGAGGCCGCCGACTTGGCCATCGAGACGAGCCGGGGCGCCTCCTCGTCGCCTTCGTCGAGGGCCCAGGCGGCGGCGTAGACGAGCGGGCGGGCGAACTCGAGGCGCACGAGGGCGCCGGCGAGATGGTGCTTCACGGCCTGGAAGGACCCGATGGGCTTGCCGAACTGCACCCGGGCCTTGGCGTGTTCGGCACCGAAGCCCACCAGCCGGTCGGCCACGCCGAGGAGCACGGCGGCCGTCCCCCACGCGCCCCGGTCGCAGGCCCGGCGCCAGAGCTCGAGGCCGGGACCGGCGGCGGCCACCTCCGTCTCGGCCGGAGGCTCGCCGCCGACCTCGACCAGGTGCCGGGCCCCGTCGACGGACCGCTTCGGCTCGAGCGCCAGCCCGGCCGAACCGGCGCCCGTCGTCTCGACGACGTGGAGCGCGCCGCCGGCCGACGGCAACACGAGGAGCGCCCCGCCGGCGTTCACGAGGACCGGTCCACCCGGCCCCTCCGGCGCGCCGGGCGGAGCGGCGACGCCGACGGCGACCTCGCCCGAGGCGATCCCCTCCAGCCACCGCCCCGACGCGTCGGTCCCGAGGGCGGCGAAGAGCGGGGCCGCCACCGCCACCGTCTCCACAACGGGCTCGGGCAGGCCGCTCCGTCCCGCCTCCTCGAGGAGCAGGACGAGGTCGACGAACCCGAGCCCCAGTCCCCCCTGCGCCTCGGGCACGGTGACGGCGAGGATCCCCATGTCGCCGAGCGCTCGCCAGCGGTCGGCCGACCAACCCGGGGCCGACTCCCATGCCGCCCGGAGGTCCGCCGGCGTGCACTCCTTCTCCGCCAGTGCCCGGAGCTGTGCCCGGAACTCGACCTGGCGGTCGTCGAAGGCGAACTGCACCGTCCCGGCTCGGCTCTCGCCCGTCAGGCCCGGGGCAGGCCGAGTACCCGCTCGGCCACCACGTTGCGCTGGATCTCGTTGGTGCCGGCGTAGATGGGGCCGGCCAGGGCGAAGAGGTAGCCGTCGAGCCACGCCGGCGGGCGGCCTTCGTCGTCGAGGAGCTCGGCCTCGGGGCCGAGGAGCTCGAGGGCGGTGCGGTGGATGGCGAGGTCGGTCTCGGACCAGAAGACCTTGTTCATCGACGCCTCGGCGCCGACCGACCCGCCGGCGAGGACCCGGGTGGCGGTCATATAGGTGTGGTATCGGTAGGCCTCGGCGTCGACCACCGCCTTGGCGACGGCGTCGGCCAACCGGGCGGCGCGTACGGGGTGACGCTCGGCACAGCGCCGGTGGAGCGCCACGAGCCGGGCCGCCGCCTCGGTGTAGCGGGCCGGGCTCCGCAACGACAGGCCCCGCTCCGAGCCGGCGGTGGCCATGGCCACCTCCCAGCCCCGGTGGGCCTCGCCGAGGACCTGGGCGTCGGGCACCACCACGTCGTCGAAGAAGACCTCGGCGAACCCCGTCTCCCCGTCGAGCTGGGCGATGGGCCGGACCGTGACGCCCGGCGCGTCCATGGGGACGAGGAAGTAGGTGAGACCCCGGTGCCGCTCGGCGGCGGGGTCGGACCGGAAGAGCCCGAAGAGCCAGTCGGCGAAGGCGCCCCGGGAGCACCAGGTCTTCTGGCCGTTCAGGACCCAGTCCCCACCGCGCCGGTCGGCCCGGCTCCGGATGGCGGCGAGATCGCTCCCGGCGTCGGGCTCCGACCATCCCTGGCACCAGATCTCCTCTCCCGACGCCATGGGTGGGAGGTACCGGTCCTTCTGCTCCTCGGTGCCGAACTCGAAGAGGGTGGGGGCGAGGAGGAAGATCCCGTTCTGCCCCACCCGCGTCGGCGCCTGGGCCCGGTAGTACTCCTCTTCGAAGACGAGCCAGTCGAAGAGCCCTCCGTCGCGTCCCCCGTACCGCTCGGGCCAGGAGACGACGGCCCAGCGGGCCTCGAACATCGTCCGCTCCCAGACCCGGTGCGCGTCGAAGCCCTCGGCGGTGTCGAGCGACGGGAGGGGGCCGCCGTTGCCGGCACGGGGCACGTGCGCCTCCAGCCAGTCCCGCGCCTCGACGCGCAGCCGCTCCTGGTCGGGGCCGAAGCGGAGGTCCATGGGCGCGCGAATCTGACACAGGATCAGAAAGCGGGCAAACGGTGGAAGAATGGCGGTCATGCCGCAGGCCGTCATCGTCGACGCAGTCCGCACACCGGTCGGACGACGCGGGGGGCGGCTCTCGGGCTGGCACCCCGTCGACCTCGCCGCCGAGCCCCTCCGGGCCCTGCTGTCGCGCAACGACCTCGACCCCGCCCTCGTCGAGGACGTGATCATGGGATGCACGATGACCGTGGGCGAGCAGGCCATGAACATCGCCCGCAACGCCGCGCTGGCCGCCGGGTTCCCCGAGACCGTGCCGGGCACGACCGTCGACCGCCAGTGCGGCTCGGCCCAGCAGGCCGTCCACTTCGCCGCCCAGGCCGTGATGTCGGGGGCGATGGACGTCGTCATCGGCGGGGGGATCGAGTCGATGAGCCGGGTGCCCATCGGCGCCACCACCGAGCCGGGACCGGGCGAGGCCTACGGTCCCGCATACCTCCGGCGGTTCGCCCTCGTGCACCAGGGCGACTGCGCCGAGGAGATCGCCCGCCGGTGGTCGGTGAGCCGGGAGGAGATGGACGCCCTCGCCCTCGAGTCCCATCGGCGGGCGGCCCGGGCCCAGGACGAGGGCCGGTTCGACCACGAGACGGTCTCCCTGCCCGCCAAGGTCGCCGGGGCCGAGGACGAGGAGGGCGAGCTCGTCTCCTTCGACGAAGGGGTCCGCCGGGACACGAGCCTCGAGAGGCTCGCCTCGCTCAAGCCGGCCTTCCGGGAGGACGGCCAGGTGACCGCCGGCACCTCCTCGCAGATCTCCGACGGCGCCGCCGCCGTCCTCGTAATGACCGAGGAGCGGGCCGCCGCCCTGGGGCTCCGGCCCCGGGCCCGGTTCCACACCATGGCGGTGGCCGCCAACGACCCCGAGATCATGCTGACCGCCCCCATCCCCGCCACCCGGTTGGTGCTCTCCAAGGCGAAGATGGCCCTCGAGGACTTCGACGTCATCGAGATCAACGAGGCCTTCGCCTCGGTGGTGCTCGCCTGGGAGCGGGAGTTCCGCCCCGACATGACCAAGGTGAACCCCAACGGGGGGGCCATCGCCATCGGCCACCCGACGGGTTGCTCGGGGGCCCGGATCATGGCCACCCTGCTGGGCGAGCTCGAGCGGACGGGCGGCCGGTACGGGCTCCAGACGATGTGCGAGGGCGGCGGCCAGGCCAACGCCACGGTCATCGAACGACTGGACTGAGGCCCGGCTTCCTCAGTCGGCCAACGCTCCGAGGAGTCCCAGGGCCGCCATGGCGGCGTTGTGGCCCCCGATGCCGCTGACACCACCACCACGGCGGGCCCCGGCCCCGCAGAGGAAGACGTTGGCGAGGTCGGTCTCGGTCCCCCACCGACCCACCTCGCCGGCCTCCTCGGCCCAGGGCCACCGGAGGGAGCCGTGGAAGATGTTCCCGCCCGGGAGCCCGAGCGCCTCCTCGAGGTCGGACGGGGTGTGGGCGTCGACACAGGCCGCTCCGTCGGGCGTCCGGAGGAGGACGTCCTCGAGGGGCTCGGCCAGGACCGACTGGAGAGAGTCGAGACAACCACGACCGGCCGCCTCCTTGCCGGCGGGCCCGGCTCCGATCACCGACGGCGGTGTCTGGAGGGAGAAGAGGCTCAGGGTGTGGGCACCCGACCGCCGGAGCTCGGGCCCGAGGACGGTGTCGTCGGTGAGGGAGTGGCAGTAGACCTCGCAGGGCACCGGCTCGGGGAGGGCGCCACCGGAGGCGGCGGCCCAGGCGGCGTCGAGCCCCCCGTGACCTTCGTTGACGTGGAGGGTGCCGGTGAAGGCGGTGACCGGGTCGACGCCGGCGCGAAGGTGCGGCAGGCGCTCGACGACCATGTTGACCTTCACCTGTGCGCCGACGGCCGGGTCCTCCACCCGAGGGCGGCCGAGGAGGCGCTCGAGCACCGACGGGGCCGCCCCGGAGAGGACCGCTGCCACCGGGTGCCTGGTGCCGTCGGCGAGCTCGACTTCGGCCCGCCGCCCGTCGGCGTCGATCCGGACGACCTCGGTCCTCGTCCTCAGCTCGGCGCCGGCACCGGCTGCCGCCGTCGCCAGCGCGTCGGTGAGAGCGCCCATGCCTCCCACCGGCACCCGCCACTCCCCCGTCCCGTTCCCGACCACGTGGTACAGGAAGCAACGGTTCTGCACGAGGGAGGGATCGTCGGATCGGCTGAAGGTCCCCACGAGCCCGTCGGTGAGGACGACCCCCCGCACCAGGTCGCTCTCGAAGGCCTCCCCCAGGGATTC
>JAGWNV010000242.1 GCA_028872975.1 Acidobacteriota bacterium | reverse complement strand
CCCTCGACGGCGCCCAGACCTGCACCCAGTGGCTGGCGACGATGACGCACGTGCCGAAGAAGGCCGCCCGGCGGCGCCTGCGGGTCGGGGCCCGGCTCCGGAAGCGGCCCGCCGTGGAGGCCGCCTGGCGGGATGGGGAGATCACCGAGGCCCAGGTGGCGGCCATCGTCTCCCTCGACACGCCCTCCACTGCCGTGGCGCTCGCACGAGACGAGGAGTTGCTCGTCGAGCAGGCCCGGACGCTCCGCTTCGAGGCCTTCGCCCGGGCCCTCGCGTACTGGAGGCTGCTCGCCGACCGCGACGGTGCCGAGAAGGACGCCGAAGCGAGGCGAGCGAGCAGGGAGATGCACCTTTCCCAGAGCTTCGACGGCATGTGGTTCGGCAACCTCACCCTGGACCCGGTCTCGGGGGAGATCGTCTCGACCGCCTTGCGGAGGATCGAGGACGAGCTGTTCCTCTGCGACGCCCGGGAAGCCGAGGAGCGCCTCGGGCCCGATCCGAGGCCACACG
The DNA here is from genome assembly GCA_028872975.1 of Acidobacteriota bacterium. Classification (GTDB taxonomy): domain Bacteria; phylum Actinomycetota; class Acidimicrobiia; order Acidimicrobiales; family UBA8190; genus UBA8190. The sequence goes on along the minus strand of JAGWNV010000242.1, from coordinate 3,704 downwards.
AGTTCCTCCGCACCCCCGAACAACGGCGGGTGGACGCACTGGTCGAGATGGCGGTCCGGTCGGCGTCGGTGCCCGAAGGTGCCCAGCGACCCTTGCCCCTCATCAACGTCTTGGTCGACGCGCCGACGACGTTCGAGCGGGTCTGCGAGCTCGCCTCGGGGGCTGTGGTGACGGCGGCCGACGTCGCGCCACTGGTGCTCCGGGCCGAATTCGAGCGAGCGGTGTTCTCCACGCCGAACCGGGTCGACATCAGCACGCGGTCCCGGCTGTTCACCGGGGCGACGCGCCGGAAGATCGTCGTCCGCGACCGGGGCTGCCAGCACGAGTTCTGCGACCGGCGGGCCGTGGTCTGCCAGGTCGACCACGTGATCCCCTGGTCCCAGGGCGGGCTCACCACGGAGGAGAACGGGCGGCTCCTGTGCGGGTTCCACAATCGCCTCCGCAACCAGCGGCCACCACCGGCGGCCTGAGCCCGAAGCGCCCGAAGGGCCTCAGCCCTCCGGGGCGAAGAGCACGAGGCCGGCCTCGTCGGACACCCGGTCGAAGCGCGCCGCACGCACCGGCATGTCCACGCGCACGTCCTCGGGATCGCAGCCGACGATGTTGGTCATGATCCTCGGGCCTTCCTCGAGATCGACGAGGGCGACGACGTAGGGCATCCAGTCCCGGAATGGCCTCGAGTGGTTCTGGCGGATCACCGTGAAGCTGTAGACGGTGGCCCGGCCGCTGGCCTCGATCCAGGACACCGGGCCGTGGCAGACGACGCAGACGGCCCGGGGGTAGAGCTGGTGGTGACCGCAGGCCTCGCAGCGCTGGACGAGGAGGCGGCCGTCGCGGGCCGCCGCCCAGTACTCCGCCGACTCGGGGTCGGGGAGGGGGGCGGGGCGGGGCTTGGGGGGTCGCTCGCCCGGCACCTCCGGCAGGGGGTGCATGTCGCCCGGCCGGACGGTCGGTTCGGTCACGGCGCCTCCCTTCCGAGCACGAGGGTCGCCCCCGTCGAGAGCATCCCGCCCGTGCCGTGGGCGACGGCGATCCGGGCATCGGGGACCTGGGTGGCGCCACCTTCTCCCCGGAGTTGCCGGACCGCTTCGACGATGAGGAACATGCCCCGCATCCCGGGATGGCAGGCGGAGAGCCCACCCCCGTCGGTGTTGGTGGGGAGTCGTCCGCCGAGGCCGAGCCCGCCGTCCGCCACGAACGCCCCACCCTCGCCCTTGGCGCAGAAGCCGAGGTCTTCCACGCTCAGGACGACGGTGATGGTGAAGGAGTCGTAGATCTGGGCGACGTCGACGTCGGCCGGCGTGATGCCGGCCCTGGCGAAGGCGAGCGGTCCGCTCATCGCCGCCGCCGTCACCGTGAGGTCGGGGTCGGCCGAGACGTTCATGTGGTGGGTGGTGGCATGGGCACCCCCGAGGACGTAGACGGGAGGCCGGGGGAGATCGGCGGCCCTCTCGGCGCTCGTCACCACACAGGCCCCCCCGCCGTCGGAGATCACGCAGCAGTCGAGCTTGTGGAGTGGGTCGGCGACGAGGCGGGACGACACCACGTCCTCGACGGTGATGGGTTCCCGGTACTGGGCCTGAGGGTTGTGGGCCGCATGGTCCCGCATGGTGACGGCGACCGATGCCAGCTGCTCTGTCGTGGTCCCGAACTCGTGCATGTGCCGGCGGGCGGCCAGGGCGTAGCTCCCCACCAGGGTGTTGCCCCAGAGGGCGTCGTAGACGGCGGGCCCGGGGGCCATCCGGCCTCCACCGCCACCGCCCCCCGTGCCGAGGGTCCGGCCCATCTGGGAGAGCTGGACGCTCCCGTAGGTGACGAGGACCACCTCGGCGGCACCCCGCTCGATGGCGTAGGCGGCGTGCTCGACGAGGACCTCGAAGGAGGCCCCGCCGGCGTTCGTCTCGTCGAAGTAGGTGGGACGGAGCCCGAGGTACTCGGCCACTCCGACGGCGTACATGGGGAAGAACCCGGTGGTGGCGAACCCGTCGACGTCGGACCAGTCGAGTCCGGCGTCGGCCAGCGCCCTCGAGGCCGCCTGGGCGTGGACGGCGTGCTCGGACATCCCAGGGAGGTTCGGGTAGTCCGAGGTGGCCACCCCGGCGATCACGGCCCGCCGGCCGCTCACGCCGTCGCTCCTTCGTCCCCGGCCGTCCCCCGGGGCCGGAACCTCGGTACCGCCAGCTCCGGTCCCATGTCCTCCCAGACGACTTCGACGGGCATGCCGACGCAGACCTCCTCGGGGTCGCACTCCACGACGTTCGAGACGAACCTGGCCCCGCCGGCGCCGTCGGGCTCCACCGCCGCCACGACGTAGGGGACAGTGTCGGCGAGGGAGGGGAGGAAGGCTTGGCGGACCACGGTGTAGCTGTAGACGGTCCCCGTCCCGGGCAGGGTCGCCCACTCCGACTCGAGGCACCGGCAGTCCGGGCAGAGGGGTCCGGGGGGGTGCCGGGTCGCCCCGCAGGACCTGCACCGCTGGACCACGAGCCGGTGGGAGAGGCAGGCCTCCCACCATCCGGCCGTCTCGGCGTTCGCCGCCGGCAGGGGCATCTCGTCGGGGAACCACCGCCCGCTCTGCCCGCCGCCCCCCGGGGTCGTCACGGCCGGGCCAGGACGAGGGCGCTCGTCGGGACGCCGGCCGCAGCGGTGACGAGGGCCACCTCGGCACCTCGGACCTGACAGGTCGACTCTCCCCGGAGTTGCCGGACGCCTTCGACGACGTGGTTGAGGCCGTGGACGTAGGCCTCCGAGAGGGACCCCCCGTGGGTGTTGGTGGGCATGGCGCCGTCGGGCCAGGCCAGGGCGCCCGACGCTGCCAGGGGACCGCCCTCGCCGCGGCCGCAGAAGCCGAAGTCCTCCAGGCTGAGAAGCACGAGGGCCGTGAAGTGGTCGTAGATCTCCGCCACGTCGACGTCGCCGGGCCCCACGCCCGCCCGGCCCCAGAGCCGGGCCGCCACCTTCCGGGCGCCGGCGCTGGCGTAGTCGTCGTCGGGCATCGAGACGTTCGAGTACTGGCCGTGGCCGAAACCCCGGAGGGTCCCCTGGGCGCCGGCGAGGACCTCGACGGGGACGCCCCGGCAGTCGGCGGCGCGCTCGGCCGTCGTCACCACGACTGCGCAGGCCCCGTCGGTCTCGAGACAGCAGTCGAAGAGACGGAAGGGGTCGGAGACCGGCCGCGAGGCGAGGTACTCCTCCATGGTCATGGGCCGCCCGCCCATCACGGCCCTCGGGTTCCGCTCGGCGTGCGCCCGGGTGGTCACCGCCACCGCACCGAGCTGTTCGGGGGTGGTGCCGAACAGGTGCATGTGCCGGCGGGCGACCATGGCGTAGGCGATGGGCGGACCGAACATGCCGAAGGGCATGGTGAACGCCACGTGGGCCTCGAGGAGGCTTCGGGCCCGCCGGACACCCGGCGGCCGGACGGTCCGGGTCTTTGCCGACCCGGAGGGCGCGTTCCCCGGCCCCCTTCCGAACCGGCGGAACTGGCCCTGGCAGAGGGACCGGAAGACGACGACGACGTCGGCCTGGCCGCTCTCGACGGCGGTCGCGGCGTTGGACACCGCCGCGCAGGCCCCGCCGCCGCCGGGGAGCCAGGACATGGTGGCGTAGCGGAGCTCGGCGATCCCGAGGTCGGCGGCCATGAAGGTGGCCTGGTTGCGGTCGTCGGCGAAGCTGGCGAGCCCGTCCACGTCGTCGACCCCGAT
>JAGWNV010000241.1 GCA_028872975.1 Acidobacteriota bacterium | reverse complement strand
CTAGTGGGGGGCCGCGTTGTAGCCTCGCCCCCGACGGGGAGGACGCAGATGGCCGTGGGCGACTGGCTGGTGGCGGACAGCGACATGCACGTCATGGAACCCCCCGACCTCTGGCAGCGCTACATGGACCCGGCCTGGGGCCACGCCGCGCCGGTCGGGCTCAGCGAGATCGAGCGCGACATGCGGGTGAAGGTGAAGAACGCCGTGCTGCTCCGCCTGGGGCGCCTCCGGCCCCGCGCCGCCGGCCGCCCCTGGCGCAGCGACCAGGACTCGGCCTTCGCCCATGCCGAGCACGCCGGGTGGGACGCGCCGTCGCAGGTGAAGGCCATGGAGATGGAGGGGCTCGACGCCACCGTCCTGTTCCCGAGCCGGGGCCTGTTCGTCCTCGCCCTCCAGAGCGCCGACCACGTGGGCCCCGACGGGCTCGAGCCGGAGCTGGCCACGGCCATCTCCCGGGCCTACAACGACTGGATGGCCGACTTCGTGCGCGACTGCGAGTCGCCGGGCCGGGTCTTCGGCGCCGCCATGGTGGCGCCCCACGACGTGGCCGGCGCCGTCGACGAGCTGGCCCGCAACGTCGAGCGGGGGTTCAAGGCGGCCTTCATGGCGCCCGGGCTCGTCGACAACAAGGCCTGGCACGATCCCAAGTACGACCCGCTGTGGCGCGAGGCCGAGCGCCTCGACGTCCCGGTCTGCTTCCACGGCGGGGGGACCACCTACCTGAAGCCGGACTTCGCCTTCAGCGAGCACCTCGACCGGCTCATGCTGTGGCACTCCTTCAACCAGCCGCTCGGGATCATGTTCGTCACCACCTGCTTCACCTCGGGCGGGATCCTCGAGCGGTTCCCCTCGTTGCGGGTCGGCCTGCTCGAGGGCAACTGCGCCTGGGCGCCCTTCATGCTCTACCGGCTCGACGAGCACTGGGAGTGGATGGGCCGGTACGAGGCGCCCGAGCTCACCGAACGGCCCTCGGCCTACTTCCTGCGCAACTGCTTCGTGTCCTGCGAGGCCGACGAGGCGGTGGCCCGGCACTACTTCGAGGACTTCGGCGACGACAACGTCGTGTTCTCGACCGACTACCCCCACGCCGACTCGAAGTTCCCGCGGGCCACCGAGTCCTTCCTCGACCTGCCCTTCGAGGAGTCGACGAAGAAGAAGGTCCTCTGGGACAACTTCAGCCGGCTCTACCGCGTCGACCCGCCCGCCCCCGCCGGCTGAGGGCCCGGCCCGGCGCCGGCGGTCAGGCGTCCGGTGGCCGCAGCCGCAGCTCGGTGGCGGCGGCGCGCTCGGCCACCTCCACCAGATCGCCGATGTCGCGTGCCCCGAGGCCCTGGGCCACGGCGAAGGTGAGGACCTGCTGGAGGGCGGCGGCCACGGGCATGGGCGCCCCCACCTCGAGCCCCGCCTCGACCATGAGCCCGGCGTCCTTGGCCGCCAGGGCCAGGGCGAATTCGGCGGGCCGGCCCCGCTCGGTGATCTGCTCGACCCGGCGGTCGAGGTACGGCGTCGCCGCCCCCGAGACCCGGATCATCTCGACCAGGGTGCGCAGGTCGAGGTCGTGCTTGGCGGCGAGGGCCATGCCCTCGAGCGACACCCACTGGGTGGCGAAGGCGACGAGGGAGTTCACGAGCTTGCCCACGTTGCCGCTGCCCAGGCCGCCCAGGTGGACGGTGGCGCGCCCCAGGCTGTCGAGCAGCGGGCGCACCTCGGCCACGGCGCCGTCCTCGCCGCCCACGATGAAGACGAGCTTGCGCGTCCGGGCGCCGACGGCCCCGCCGGTGAGGGGTGCCTCCACCAGCCGGCAGCCGGCATCGGACAACGCCGCTCCCGTCCGCCGCACCGTGGCCGGGGCGTTGGTGGACAGGTCGACGAGGATCTTCCCGCTGCCGGCGGCGCCCTCCAGCCACCGGCGGGCGACCGACTCCATCACCGCCGGGGAGGGGAGCGACAGGAACGTGCACGCCGCCCCCGCCCCCACCGCCTCGGGCGAGCCGGCCGACGTGGCGCCGAGGGCGCAGAGCGCCTCGGTGCGGCCGGGGTCGGTGTCGTGGACGAGGAGCTCGTGGCCGTCGGCCACCAGGTTGGCGGCGAGGGGGCCGCCGATGTTGCCGAGCCCGATGAACCCGAGCGGCTGCGGGCGGGTGTCGGACATGTCCTCGGCGCGCCCTCGGGAGGCGGCGGTGGCCGTCAGACCCGCTCGACGACCATGGCCGAGCCCATGCCGCCCCCGGCGCACATGGAGACGAGGCCCACCTGGGCGTCGCGGCGGCGCAGCTCGTAGAGCATGGTGACGACCATCCTGGTGCCGGTGGCCGCCACCGGGTGCCCGAGGCCGCAGCCGCTGCCGTGGACGTTCACCACCTCGCGGTCGATGCCGAGTATCCGGGTGCAGGCCACGGCCATGGAGCAGAAGGCCTCGTTGATCTCGAAGACGTCGACGTCGCCGAGCTTCATCCCCCCGCGATCGAGGGCTTTCGGGATGGCGAGGGTCGGGGCGAGCCCGGTCCGTTCCGGCTCGAGGCCCACCGACGCCCAGGACCGGACCCGGCCCAGGACCTCGAGGCCGTGGGCAGCGGCGTAGTCGTCGCTCACCACCATCACCGCAGCGGCGCCGTCGTTGATCCCCGAGGCGTTCCCGGCCGTGACGGTGGCGTCGGGGAGCTCGGGATGGAGCACCGGCAGGGCCAGGAGCTTCTCGAGGGTCGTGTCGGCCCGGGGTTGCTCGTCGCCGGTGAACGCCGGCGACGGGCTTCCCTCGGGGAGCGGGACGGGGACGACCTCCTCGTCGAAGGTGCCCCCGTCGCGCGCCGCCGCGGCCCGGAGGTTCGACTGCAGGGCCCAGGTGTCGGCCTCCACCCGGGTGACGCCGGCCTCGCGGGCGGTGTTCTCCCCGACGGTGATCGACATGTCCCGGTTGGGGGCCTGCGGGGTGGGGGTGTGGGTGGGGGAGAACCAGGGCTCGAGGTTGTTCGATCCCGGGGGCCGGGCCTTGAAGGCCCGCGGCGTCGTGCTCAGGCTCTCGGTGCCGCCCGCCACCACCACCCGGTCCATGCCCGCCCGGATGCTCCCCGCCGCGATCTGGATGGCGCTGAGCCCGGCCGCGCAGTGCCGGTTGTCGGCGAGGCCGGGCACGGCGGTGAGCCCGAGGCGGAGCGCCGTGTGCCGGGCGATGACGCCGCCGCCCTGGAGCGACTCGGCGAGGACGAGGTCGTCGATGGTCCCGGGGTCGACCCCGGAACGGTCGATGGCCGCCTGCACGGCCACCTCGGCGAGGGCGAAGGCGTCGACGCCGACGAGGGCCCCCTTGTACGACCGGGCGATCGGGGTCCGGGCCCCGGCGACGATCACGGCGTCGGTCAACGCACCTCCTCGGGTCGGGGCGGACCGGGAGCGCCCGCCGCCCGCCGGGCAAGCGTAGCCCGGCGCCGGCGCACGATAATCGGGTCATGACGAGGATCTACTACGAGGAGGACGCCGATCCCGGTGCGCTGGCGGGCCAGTCCGTGGCCGTCGTCGGCTACGGCAACCAGGGCCGCTCGTGGGCCCTCAACCTGCGCGACGGCGGGTTCGCACCGGTGGTCTGCGTCCGGCGCGACGAGACGCGCGAGGCGGCCGCCGCCGACGGCTTCGAGACCTTCGACCTCTCCGCCGCCGACGGCGCCGACGTCGTGTGCGTGCTCGTGCCCGACGACGTGATCCCCCTCCTCGGGCTGTCGCCGGGACCCCGCTCGTGCGTGGTGGTGGCGAGCGGGTACTGCCTCGCCTTCGGTCGCCTCGAGCCGCCGGGCGACGCCGGCATGGTGGCCCCACGGATGCTCGGGCCCGAGGTCCGGCGCTGCTACGAGGAGGGCACCGGGTTCATCTCCGCCGTCGGCGTCCACCGCGACACCACGGGCACGGCGCTGGCCCGCACCCTGGCCGTGGCCCGGGCCATCGGCGGCCTGCGCCAGGGGGGCATCGAGCTGACGCCGCACCAGGAGGCCACGCTCGACCTCGGCGTCGAGCAGGTGCTGTCGCCGGCGCTCACGGCCGTGAGCACCGCCTTCGTCCAGGTCATGGCCGAGCGGGCCATCCCCATCGAGGCCATCGTCACCGAGCTCGTCCTCTCCGGCGAGGTGGAGCGCACCTACCGGCTGCTGCGCGAGGTCGGCTACGCCGTGCAGTCGGAGTTCCATTCGCCGACGAGCCAGTACGGGCAGCTGTCGCGCCGGGGTCGCTACGACCATCTCGACCTCCTCTCCACCATG
>JAGWNV010000240.1 GCA_028872975.1 Acidobacteriota bacterium | reverse complement strand
GGCCGCTCTTCATCTTCCGGTGCCGATGCCCTACCGGCAGGCGCTCGCCTTCTTGGCACAACACAAGACGCCGGCATTCCTGTTCGGCGACCGCTACCTCGGCGGGAGGGCCTACTTCTACCCTGCCCTCGTCGCCGTGAAGACCCCGCTCGCGTCGCTCGTCCTGTGGGTCGCCGGGTTGGTGGTGCTCCTCGCGAACAGGCGACGACGGAAGCTGGCTGCGTTCCTGCTATTCCCGCTCCTCTTCTTCTTGTCCATAGCGGTAGCCGGGCACTTCAACATCGGAGTCCGGCACATTCTCCCGCTCTATTTCTTCATGCCGGTGGTCGCCGGAGCGGTCGTCCTCGTGAAGCGACGATGGGCTCTCGCCGCCACTGTGGCGCTCATCGCCCTCGCCGGGGTGAGTACATGGAGTCAGTACCCGTCCTATCTCGCCTATGTCAACGAGGCCTTCGGGGGCCCGAACAACGCGTACAAGCTCGTGTCGGACTCGAATCTCGACTGGGGGCAGGACCTGTATCACGCCGAGTCCTACTTGAAGGAGTGGTTCCCCCATCGCCAGGTCGCCCTCGCCTACTTCGGCACGGTCCCGGTGGAGCCCAGCGTGGACTTCTTCAGTCCGTCCCACGCTGCCTGGCGCCGCTTCGGGGCGGCCACGCCGCACGTGATCGCCATCTCGTGCTCCTGGGAGGTCTACAACCCGACGTTGTGGCACCAGGTGGTCCGGTGGGCCGGGCCCGAGCCCGTGGCCCAGGTCGGTCACTCCATCTTGATTTTCCAGAGGCCCTGATCCTCGACCACCATCTCCCCGTGCACTCGAACACGGACCGGGCGGACGGGGACGACGGAGCGGCAGGGGGGCTCTCTGAGGCCGTCCCGCGCGTCTTCGCCCGGCCGCTGCCGCGCCCCACGCGCCGCCAGCTCGTGGCCCGGGGCCGGCGCATCGCCCGGGTGGTGGCCCGGCGGTTCGGGCTCCTCGCCCTGCGCCAGGCCCGCTACGTCCGCCGGGGCCCGCTCCCGGTGTCGGCCCTGGGGCCGGCCCTGCGGCGGAGCTTCGAAGACCTCGGGGGCACCTTCATGAAGTTCGGCCAGCTGGTGGCCTCGGCGCCGGGGCTGTTCGGCGAGGAGCTCGCCGACGAGTTCCGCGCCTGCCTCGACACGGGCCCGGCCGTGCCCTTCGCCGAGGTGCAGGCGTCGGTCGAGCGGGACCTCGGGATGGCCCTCGAGGACGCCTTCGCCCGCTTCGACGCCGAGCCGGTGGGCCGGGCCTCGATCGCCGTCGTGCACCGCGCCGTGCTCCACGACGGCCGGGACGTGGCGGTGAAAGTGCTCCGGCCCGGCATCGACGCCGTGGTGGCCACCGACCTGGACCTCCTCCAGCCCATGCTCGAGCTCGTGGCCCGCCAGACCGGCGACCAGACGGCGGGGTCGCTGCTCCAGATGGTCGACGGCTTCCGGGAGCAGATCGGCGAGGAGCTCGACCTGCGCAACGAGGCCCGGGCCATGACCCACTTCCGGCGCCTGCTGGCCGAGGTCGACCTGCCCGTCATGGCCGTGCCCGAGGTGCACCACGAGCTGTCGGGGCCGAACGTGCTGACCATGGAGTTCTTCGACGGCGTCCCCATCGACGACCTGGCGGCGGCCGCCGACTACGGCTTCGACCCCGCCCCCCTCGTCGAGCAGGTGGTGCGGGGCTTCCTCCTCATGACCGTCCGCTGGGGGGCCTTCCACGGCGACGTCCACGCCGGCAACCTCCTCCTGCTCCCCGACGGCCGCATGGGGATCCTCGACTGGGGGATCGTCGGGCGGCTCGACCACGGGACGCACCGGTTCGTGGTCCGCCTCTTCGAGGCCGTCCTCGGCGACGAGACGGCCTGGGACGACGTGGCCGCCCACCTGGTGCGGACCTACGGGGCGGCCATGCGCGACGCCCTCGGGCTCGACGACGAGCAGCTCGTGGTCTTCATCCGGGGGGTGATCGAGCCGGTGCTGCTGCGGCCCTTCGGCGAGGTGAGCCTGGCCGACATCGTGATGGCCCCCCAGACGCAGCTGGCCAAGGCCCGCGGGGCCCGCACCCACTCCTGGCGGCTCCGGGACGTGCTGGGACGCCTGGCGGCCCAGCGGCGGCTGCGGCGGGCGGCCGAGGCGGGCGGGGGCGTGTCCTCGGATTTCGACCGGGGCACCTTCCTCCTCGGCAAGCAGCTCATGTACTTCGAGCGCTACGGGAAGATGTTCCTCTCCGACCGGCCGCTCCTGTCCGACCCGGACTTTCTCCACTCGCTCCTCGCCGGCGTGCGCGGCCGGGCCTGAGGCGGAGGAGGAGGTCCGTGGACAGCACCGTGCTCGAGCTCGTCACCTCGGGCCGCCAGGTCGTCGACCTCACCGACGCCGTCGAGGAGTTCTGCGCGGGCCGGGCCGACGGGCTCTGCTCGGTGTTCGTCCCCCACGCCACCGCCGGGGTGGCCCTCATGGAGACCGGCTCCGGCTCCGAGGCCGACCTCGTGGCCGCCCTGGGGCGGGTCCTGCCCCGCGACGCCCCCTACCGGCACCGCCACGGCTCGCCCGGGCATGGCGCCGACCACCTCCTGCCCGTCCTCGTCTCCCCGTCGGTCGTGCTGCCCGTGCTCGAGGGCCGCCCTGCCCTCGGGACGTGGCAGCGGGTCGTCCTCGTCGACCTGAACGCCGACAACCCGCGTCGGCGGGTCCGGCTCAGCTTCGTGCCTGCGCCTACCACCTAGGCTCGCCGCCATGTCCGATCCCGCCGACCGCCGCCGCCTGGCCGAGACCCTGTCCAAGGCCCTCCACCTCGCCGTCCCGCCCGTCGCCATCTCCTTCGAGGACGGGGACCAGCCCGGCGTCCCCGCCTTCGACGAGCCCATGTCCGAGCCCGCCGCCGACGGACGCCAGGGGCGGGTGCCGGCGGGGTGCGTCTTCTGGGTCCGGGCCGCCGAGCGCACCTTCGCCACCGCGCCCGAGGACCACGGGAACTGCTCGGTGGGGCGCTACACCCACGGACTGGCCACCATGGAGGAGATCGCCGGCAACGGCGACGTGGCCGCCCTCCTCGAGTCCGGCTGGGTGGACGCCGAGGCGGTGGCCGCCGTCCCCTCGGTGCCCGAGCGTCCCGCCTCGATCGTCTACGGGCCCCTGGCCGAGTCGCCCAGGGACCCCGACGTCGTGCTCCTGCGGGTGAACGGCCGGCAGATGATGGTCCTCTCCGACGCCATGCCGGGCCTGCGGATCGAGGGAAAGCCCCAGTGCCACATCGTGGCGCTGGCCAAGGAGGGGACCGCTGCGGCCAGCGTGGGGTGCGCCCTCAGCAGGGCCCGGACCGGCATGAAGCCCGAGGAGATGACCTTCGCCTTCCCCGGCGGCCAGCTGGCCCAGGTGGTCGACGCCGTGGAGCGGACCGCCGGGGTGGACACCGTGGTCGCCAAGTACGCGGCGGAGGACGCCAGGCGCTTCGGATAGGCCTCTTCTTCGCTCAGTACGACTTGGGCAGCCCCAGGCTGTGCTGGGCAACGAAGTTGAGGATCATCTCCCGGCTCACCGGGGCGGTCCGGATGAGCCGGGCCGCCCCCCACATGTCGGCGAGCCCGTACTCCGAGGCCATGCCGTTGCCGCCGTGGGTCTGGATGGCCTGGTCGAGGGCGGCCAGGGCCGCCTCGCCGGCGGCGTACTTGGCCATGTTGGCGGCCTCGCCGGCGTCGAGCCCGGCGTCGTAGGCCCAGGCCGCCTTCTGGGTCATGAGCCGGGCCAACTCCACCTCGACCTTGGACTTGGCCAGGGGGTGGGCGATGCCCTGGTGGCGGCCGATGGGGGTGCCCCAGACGCTGCGCTGGCGGGCGTAGTCGGCCGCCTTGTCGAGGGCGTAGCGGCCGATTCCGTTGGCGAAGGCCGCCGACATGATCCGCTCGGGGTTGAGCCCGAGGAAGACCTGGCGCAGGCCGTCGCCCTCGGTGCCGAGGAGGTTGTCGGCCGGCACCTCGACGTCGTCGAAGAAGACGGTGAACTGCTTCTCGGGGGCGACGATCTCGACGGGGATGACGGTGCGCTCGAAGCCCGGGGTGTCGGTGTCGACGACGAGGAGCGACAGCCGGGCCCGGCCGGTGTCCTCGTCGGTCCCGGTCCGGACCACCACCAGCACCGACTGGGCCTCGTCGACCCCGGAGATGTAGTACTTCGTGCCCCGCAGCCGGTAGACGTCCCCGTCGCGCCGGGCCACCGTCGAGATGTTGTGGGAGTTCGACCCGGC
>JAGWNV010000239.1 GCA_028872975.1 Acidobacteriota bacterium | reverse complement strand
GGAGATCTGGCGCAACGTCCCCCGGCCGTTGCGCTTCGTCATGACCCGTTTCATGAAGTCACCCGACGATGGCGCGCGCACAAGCGTGTACTGCGCCGGCTCGCCCGAGGTCGCCGACGAAACCGGGCGCTACTACACCGACTGCGCGGTGAAAGAGCCCAACGCGGCAGCTACCCCCGAGCTGGCGGCGGAGCTGTGGCACCGAAGCGAGGAGTGGACCGCGAGCTGAGCCGCCACAACCCCCGAGATCGAACGCCGTCCTCCCAGTTCACCGTGTATCTCGTCCGGCGACGGGCGGAGCGTCATGGTCGGCTCGCCCTCGCGGCCAGCTCGTGCAACGGGGTACTCACAGCGCCGCCCCCCGATCTCTTCCGCCCGCGGCTCCGACTGCCTCGTCAGCGAAAGACTCGAGTAAGGAACCCGGGCAGCATGGCCCGTCCCACCTCCGGAAGGCGCTCCTCGTTTGGGTGTTGTTGTCCTCTGTGAGTCCGGGGTCGACGCTGGCACTCCCAAGCTGTGCGAACACCTGGAGGGACACAGGAGGGACGAATCTCGCTGGACAGGCCCTCTGACCTGGGAGGTGACGGTGAGTCGGCCTGTAGGCGGGGTTCTGTACGCCCCTTTCGGGACGTGGTGGCCATCCATCTGAGCGGCCTACCTGGGGACTGCCCCCCTCTCGGGGAGCCGAGCGGGCAACTCCTGTCCCACGTTCGACCTTGCTCCGGGTGGGGTTTACCGAGCCGGCCGGGTCACCCCGGCCGCTGGTGCGCTCTTACCGCACCGTTTCACCCTTGCCTGTGCGGGCCGGAGCCCGCCATCGGCGGTCTGCTCTCTGTTGCACTTTCCTTCGGGTCGCCCCGACTGGCCGTTAGCCAGCACCCTGCCCTGTGGAGCCCCGACCTTCCTCGACCCGGTGCCCGAAGGCCCGGACCGCGGCCACCCGGCCGACTCACCGTCGGCTCCAGTCTGCCAGGAAGAGCGCCCGTTCGAACACCCCCTGGATAGGGTGGGCGCGGTGACGCCGCCCGGAGCCGAGATGACGCTCTTCCCCGACGACCGCCACGACGCCATGTCGATCGGCGACCTCCTCGCCCAGGTCCAGCGCGCCGTGGCGACGGCGTTCCCCCGTGGTCCCGGCATCTGGGTCCGGGGCGAGATCCAGACCTTCGCCGATCATCGGAGCGGGCACTGCTACATGGACCTCGTCGACCCCGACTCGCCCCGGGGGCGGGAGCGGCCGGTGCTCAAGGTCAACTGCTGGCGCACGACCTGGGGACCCATCCGCCGGATCCTCGCCCAGCAGGGGATCACCCTCCAGCCGGGCATGGTCCTCACCCTCCGGGGACGGGTCGAGCTCTACACCCCCCGGGCCCAGGTCAACTTCATCGCCTCCGAGGTCGACGTGGCGGCACTCGTCGGCCGGATGGCCGCCCAGCGAGCCGCCCTCCTGGCGTCCCTCGAGAAGGAAGGCCTCCTCACCCGGAACCGGGCGCTGCCGGTCTCGGCGGTGCCGCTCACCGTGGGCCTCGTCGCCAGCCCCCGCACGGAAGGATTCGAGGACTTCCTCGGCCAGCTCCGCAACTCCGGCTTCGGCTTCGCCGTCCGGCTGGCCGCCGTCCCCGTCCAGGGCGCCCGGGCCCCGGCGGCGATCGCCAACGGCCTCGCCATCGTGGGCCGCGACCGGCCCGACGTCACCGTCCTCGTCCGCGGCGGTGGCGCCAAAGCGGACCTGGCCGCCTTCGACACCGAGCCGGTCGCCCGGGCCATCGCCGCCCACCCCGTCCCGGTGTGGACGGGGATCGGTCACACCGGCGACCTGTCCGTCGCCGACGTCGTGGCCCACCGGGCCTTCGTCACGCCCACCGAGTGCGGCCAGGAGCTGGCCCGGGCCGTCGGCACATGGCACGACACCACCTGCGGTGCCGGGCGCAAGGTGGCCGCCCGGGCCCGGGACGCCGTCGAGGACGCCCACCTGCACCACCTCCGCGCCCGGCACCGCCTGGCGGGGGGCGCCCGCGGCCAGTTGCGGGGCCACGAGGAGCGGGTGAGAAGCCGAGCCGGACGCCTCGGCCTGCACGCCCGCCGGCAGCTGGAGGGGGCCGCCGTCGCCCTCGAGGGCCGGGCCGGCCGCCTCGGCCCCTTGTCGCTCGCCGTCGCCGACCGGGAGGCCGGCCGCATCGCCTCCCTGCGACGGCTGCTCACCGCCTACGACGTGGAGCGCCAGCTCGAGCGCGGCTACACCCTCACCCTCGACGAGGCCGGCCGGATCGTCCGTTCGTCGGCCGCCGTGACCGCGGGGCAGCCGCTCGTCACCCGCTTCGCCGACGGCACCGTCCGGTCCCGCGCCGAGGACCGGCCCGTCCCCGGCCCCTCGTCGTCCGGTGCCGGCGGGGAAGGGCGCCAGTCGTGAGCGAGACGACCGGCCGCGAGGGCGCCCAGCCGACCCCGGTCGGGGAGCTGAGCTACACCCAGGCCAGCAGGGAGCTCGATGCCATCGTCGAGTTCTTCGAGCGCCGCGAGGTCGACGTCGACCAGCTCGTGGCGCGCCTCGAGCGGGCCACCTCCATCGTCGACGAGCTCGACCGGCGCATCCGCCAGACCCGCATGCAGGTCGAGGAGCTCGCCCCCCGTCTCGAGGCCGCCGCCCGAGCCGCCGTGCCGATCGAACGCGCCGGGGAGGAAGGCGCCGACGAGGAAGAGGGCGACGAGGCCGACCTGATCGACGAGGACGAGCTCGGCGACGACGAGGCCCTCGAGGGCTTGGACGACCAGGCGTCGGAGCCGGACCGGCCCTTGTTCTGACGATCCCCCGACTAGTGGATGCGGCGGTCCACGCCCTTCCAGTAGGGCTCGCGAAGCTCCCGCTTGAGGATCTTCCCCGACGGGTTCCTCGGTAGGGCGTCGGTGACCTCGACCGACGTGGGGCACTTGTAACGGGCCAGCCGCTCGCGGCAGAAGGCGACGATCCCCGCCTCGTCGACCGCCGCCCCGGGGACGGGGACGAGGATGGCCTTCACGGTCTCACCCCACCGGTCGTCGGGCACGCCGATCACCGCCGCGTCAGCCACGGAGGGATGGCCGAGGAGGACGTTCTCGACTTCGGCGGGGAAGACGTTCTCCCCGCCGGAGACGATGAGGTCCTTCATCCGGTCGTGGAGGAACAGGTACCCCTCGCCGTCGAGGTAGCCGGCGTCGCCGGTCCGCAGCCATCCGTCGGGCCGGAGCGTCGTCGCCGTCTCCTCGGGCTGCTCCCAGTAGCCGGCCATGTTGTACGCCGAGCGCGTCCAGATCTCGCCCACCGTGCCCGTGGGGGCGTCCTCGCCGGTGTCGGGGTCGACGACCCGAAGCTCGACGCCCCGTGCCGCCCTGCCGGCCGCCCGCAGGAGGTGCCGACGGGGACCGTTCGGGTCGTGGTCGGCCGGGTCGAGCTGAACGATGGCGCCCGAGGTCTCGGTCATGCCGTAGACCTGGGAGAACCGGCACCCGATCACCTCCATGCACCGCACGAGCACGTCCTCGGCGATGGGGGAGGCGCCGTAGAAGATGGTGTGGAGGCTCGAGAGGTTCGCCTGCTCGATCTCGGGCACGGCCAGGAGCGCCATGAGGACGGCCGGGACGAGGAAGGCATGGGTGACCCCTTCCCTCTCGACGAGCCCGACCAGGCGACGGGGATCCATGTCCCGTAGCAGCACTGATCGTCCCCCGCGCGACATCCCCGCCAGTGCCCAGCCCGAACCGCCGATGTGGAAGAGGGGCATCGCCACCAGAGAGACCGTCGACGAGTCGATGGAGAACATCTCGCCGGCGGCGTTCTCGATGATCATCCCGACGTTGCGGTTCGAGAGCATCACGCCCTTGGGCAGGCCGGTGGTACCCGAGGTGTAGAGCTGGAGCGCCACCTCGTCCTCGGCGCCCACGTGACCGGGGTCGGCGGCGTCGGTGCCGGCGGACCACTCCTCGTAGCCCACCCTGCGGCCCAGATCGGCGGCTCCGCTGTCGCCGGTGTGCGCCTTGGGGTCGCCGAGGACGACGACGCGGCGCACCGACGGGAGGGTGCTCTCCATGGCGGCCAGCACCGGCAGGTAGTCGGGATGGACCACGAGCACCGCCGCCCGGGCGTCGTCGACGACGGCGGCCACCTCGGCCGGGGCCAGGCGCCAGTTGACGGCCACGTTCACCGCACCTGCCAGGGCGCCGCCGAAGAGGACCTCGAAGTGCTCGATCGAGTTCCGATCGAGGAAGGCCACGCGGTCGCCGGTCCCGACGC
>JAGWNV010000238.1 GCA_028872975.1 Acidobacteriota bacterium | reverse complement strand
CGGCCGGCCGGGACGAGGGAAGCGTGGTGACCGTGCACGAGGTGATCCACTGGGAGATCGGTGGTCGGGACCTCGAGCGGCTCGGCTCGTTCTACAAGGAGCTGTTCGGGTGGGAGTCGGCAGGCTTCGATCCGAACTACCGCCTCGTCACGCCCCCGAACGGCATCGGCGGCGGCCTGATGCGATGCCATGACGACATGCCCTCCTACGTCACCTTCTACGTGTCGGTGGACGACCTCGACACCACGCTCGCTCGTGTGAAGGAGTTGGGAGGTACCCCTCTCGTCCCTCCCACCCCGATACCGGGAGTCGGTGCCTTCGCGCTCTTCCAGGACCCCGAGGGGAACACGGTCGGCATCATGGCGATGCAGGCCTGATCGCCCCCTCGGAGCACCTGGACCCTCCAGGTGTACCGGCGGCACGCCCGGCAGTGGCGGGGCCGGTTCTCGACCCGGCCTCGTGGCGGCGCAGGACACTCTCGGGTCCCTCGACGGCGGTGGCCGAGATGGCCGCCCGGCTGGCACCGACCGGTCCTTCCCTGGGAGCGGGCTAGGGGAGCACGGACCCCCCCAAGAGGCCGAACGGCACTTCCGGGCAGGCCCGAGCCCGTGCCATAGGTAGGCACATGGGCCTAGGTGGCGCGCGTCCGACCCGCACCCTGCTGTCCCCGGCCGGGGAGGGCGGGCACGACCCCGCCGCGCCGCCGATCGCCCTGGAGTCGGTGACGAAGCACTACCGGGGCGGCGGCGGGATCGACGAGGTCACCTTCGAGGTCGAGCGGGGGGAGGTCTTCGGGTTCCTCGGCCCCAACGGCGCCGGGAAGACCACGACCATCCGGCTCCTCCTCGACCTCATCCGGCCCGAAGCCGGGAAGGTGGCCCTCTTCGGGCTCGACGCCAGGGGCTCGAGCGTGGCCATCCGCCGCCGTATCGGATACCTCCCGGGTGACCTGGCCCTCTACGACCGCCTGACGGCCCGGGAGCTGCTCACCCATTTCGCCCACCTCCGGGGCGGGCCGCCGTGGGCCGAGACCGAGAAGCTGGCGGCCCGGTTCGACCTCGAGCTCGACCGGCCCATCCGTGCCCTCTCGAAAGGCAACCGGCAGAAGGTGGGGCTCGTGCAGGCGCTCATGGGCGATCCGCAGCTGCTCATCCTCGACGAGCCCACCTCCGGTCTCGACCCGCTCGTCCAGCACCAGGTCCACGCCCTCATGCGCGAGGTGGCAGCCGAAGGGCGGACGGTCTTCCTCTCCTCGCACGTGCTGTCCGAGGTCGGGGACGTGGCCGACCGGGTGGGGCTCATCCGGCAGGGCAGGGTCGTCGCCGTCCGGCGCGTGGAGGACCTGCGCCGGCGGTCGGTGCACCTCGTGGAGGTCACCGGGAAGGCCCCCTTCGACTCGGACGCCTTCGCCCGGGTGCCGGGAGTCGTCCGCCGCGATCTCGACGGGCCGACGGCGCACCTCGAGGTGTCGGGCGGGATCGACCCCGTCGTGCGAGCGCTGGCCGGGTACGAGCTCGAGGACCTCTCGATCCGTGAGCCGAGCCTCGAGGAGCTCTTCCTGGCCTTCTACCAGGGCGGCGGGGCGACGTGAACGGGCACCTGGTGGGTCCGGCCCACCGCCGGCGGGGCCTGCACTCGGTGTTCGAGCGGGCCTTCGACGAGCAGCGGCGGGCCCTCGTCGGGTGGGCCGCCGGGCTCGGCGGCCTCGGCCTGGTCATGCTGGGCATGTACCCCTCGGTCCGTGGCAACCGGAGCTTCGCCAAGCTCCTCGAGGCGTACCCGCAGGCCCTGCGCACCCTGTTCGGGCTGGCCGACTACACGAGCGGGCCGGGCTACCTTCGGGCCGAGATCTTCTCGCTCACCGGGCCCCTGCTGTTCGTCATCTTCGCCATCTTGTGGGGGACGGATCTGACGGCGGGGGAAGAGGAGCGTCGCACCGTCGACATCCTGCTCGCCAACCCGGTGTCGCGGGCCCGGGTCGTCGTCGAGAAGTGGGCGGCCATGGTCGTCGGCGTCCTCGTCGTCGCCGCCTCCCTCGGCCTCGTCCTGGTCCTCATCGGGCCGGCCGTGAAGCTCCACGTCGGGTTGGTGGCCCTGTCGGCGGCCATCGTCTCGACGGCACTCCTGGCCGTCCTGTTCGGCACATTGGGGCTGGCCGTCGGCGCCGCCACCGGCCACCGGGGGCTGGCCCGGGGGGTGACGGCCCTCGCCGCCGTGGCCGCCTACCTGCTCAGCTCCCTGCCCGAGCTCGTGTCCTGGTTGCGCCCGGCCCGCCCGCTCTCGCCCTGGTACCACGCCCTTGGGGTGGACCCGATGGGCACCGGCTACCGCCCGCTGCACCTCTTGGTGCTGCTGGCGATGACGGCGGTGTGCCTGGCAGTGGCCACCGTGAGCTTCGACCGCCGAGACCTGGCCACCTGAGAGCGGCCCCGGGCGCATTCCCCCCGACCTCCCCCATGCGACCGGTTGGCTGCAACGGGGACTGTGGGCAGGCGGCAATGGGCCTCACCGAGGCCTTCAGGTCCCTGAAGAGATCGGCCGGAGGTAGCGTCTTTCCCCGGCGAGGGGCCGAGCAAGGTGGTCCTCACCGTGGCCGACGCCCACGTCGTCTCCTCGCCCTATTCGGGCAACGTCATCGCACCCGCGCCGGGCGCGTGCTTCCGGTACGTCCCCGACGAGGACCGCGGCGGCTATCCGGTCCACTGCGGCCGGCCGGTTCGCTGGCGGGGTGCGGTGGTCGACCCGGGCGGCCGGTGGATCGCGGTGGAGTCCTGCGACGGCCACGCCGGTGCCCTCGTGGAGCGAAGGGCGGCCGGTGACGGGGAGCTCCGTAGGATGCAGGGCCATGCCGCCCGAGGACCCGGGCCGTCGGTCGGAGGGCCGGAGGTGACCGGGCCGCCGCCCGACGCCGCGCCGGGCGAGGCCATCGAAGGCGAGGTGCGGGCCGTGCTCGAGGGGCTCGGCCGGGAGTACGAGGTGGTCGCCTGCGACCCCGCCTTCGCCGACACCGCCGCCTTCTGCGAGCGCTACGGGGTCGAACCCGAGGACTCGGCCAACACGATCGTCGTCGCCGGGAAGGGCGTCGAGCGGACCTACGTCGCCTGCGTCGTGTTGGCCACCACCCGTCTCGACGTGAACGGCGTGGTACGCCAGCGTCTCGGCGTCCGGAAGGCCTCCTTCGCCTCGGCCGAGGAGACCGTGGAGCGGACCGGGATGATGATCGGGGGCGTCACGGTGCTGGCACTCCCCGACGACATGGCGGTGTGGGTCGACGCCCGGGTCATGTCGCGCCGGTCGGTCGTCCTCGGAGGCGGGAGCCGGTCGATGAAGATCCGGGTGTCTCCCGAGGTCCTCCTGGACCTCCCGGCCGTCGAAGTGGTGGACGGCCTGGCGCGCTGAGACCGGGGGGAAGCATGCGGAAAGCGGCGCCGGCAACCGGCACCCTCTTGCCCGGATTGCGATTGCGCACCCTTGCCCGAACCGATATGGAGGTGACCGACGACCGCTCGCCCGGGAGGGTAGTGCCCGTCGCCGACGTCTGCACCGGAGCCGGTGCGCGCCCGAGGTTCGGTCAGGCGATGTCGAACGGGGTCGTCGGCCCCGAGCCTCGGGGACCGTCCGGATCGCCGGCCCACCGGTCCATGGCCAACCGGCGGACCTCGCCCCAGTTCTCCGAGGAATTCGTCCGGCGGGCAACGGCCACGGCGGCCTCGAGGTCCCGGGCACGTCGGGTGGCGGCTTCGGCGCGTCGCGCCGAGGCCTGGGCGGCGGCCTCTGCCTTCTGGGCAAGGCCCGCTGCGTCGCGCGCGGCCCGCTGCTGGTGGGCCGCCTCTTGGGCCGCCTCGGCCACGGCCTCGAGGGCGCGGGCCATCTCGGAGACGAGGTCGGCTGCCGACGCCACGGCGCGCCAGGCGCCGGCGGTGTCGACGGCCCGGGCCGCGGTGGCGGCGTGCACCATCGACTGCAGCCACGGCTCCTCGGAGGCGCCGAGGCCGGCAGCGGGGGAGGGATCGTCGGCGCGGACGACCGTGAGGGGAGGTTGGGGGGTGGGCGTGCTCCACATGGAGGGATGGTTCCAGTGGCCGGCAGCGTCCTCGCCGGCCGGACGACCAGGTGGGGCCGGTTGGTCCGCCCGCTCCACGACGACGACGGCGTCGAGGTCCCAGACCGACTCAGGGACGGCGAAGGGGGCGGTCGACGCATGTTCGGACGCCTCGGCGGCCCGGTCGTGCTCGAGCTCGGCCGCCCGCTGCTCGCCCCGGGACCCTTCCAGTGGTCGGATGATCGCCATTCCTCCGTCTCGGCAGGAAAAG
>JAGWNV010000237.1 GCA_028872975.1 Acidobacteriota bacterium | reverse complement strand
TCTCGAGGCCGAGCGCCTCCGGGTCGCGCCCGCGCCCGGCGTCGCGTAGCAGCACCCGGCCGTCGCGCGAGGCGAGGAGCGCCTCCATGCGCAGCGACCCGGCACCGGGCGCCTCGGGCACGGCCAGGGCGCCGAGGGGGAGGCTGCAGCCACCCCCGAGCGCCCCGAGGAAGGCCCGCTCGGCCCGCACGGCCCGGTGGGCGTCGGCGTCGTCGATCCCGGCCAGGAGGGCCCGCAGCCCGGCGTCGTCCTCCCGGCACTCCACGGCCAGGGCCCCCTGGGCCACCTGGGGGAGCATGACCGACGGCTCGAGCACCTCGGCCACCTCCCCGTCGAGGCCGAGGCGGGCCAGGCCGGCCAGGGCCAGGACCCCGGCGCCGGCGGCGGCCGACCGCTCGAGGCGGGTCCGCATGTTGCCCCGCAGCTCGCAGAAGGTGAGGTCCGGGCGCCACCAGGCCAGCTGGGCCCGGCGCCGGACCGAGCCGGTGGCGACGGTGGCCCCGGGCCGCAGCGCCTCCAGGGCGGCGCCCACCAGGGCGTCGCGGGGATCGGCCCGCTCGGGGACGCAGGCCAGCACCAGGCCCGGCGGCGTGGCGCCGGGGAGGTCCTTGGCCGAGTGGACGGCGAGGTCGGCCCGGCCGTCGAGCACGGCTTCTTGGACCTCCTTCACGAAGGCGCCCTGGCCGCCGAGGCGCTCGACGGGGTCGGCGGGCCGGAGGTCGCCGGTGGTGCGCACCACCACGAGCTCCACGCCGACCAGCGGCGCCCCCCCGGCGGCCCGCAGCCGCTCGGCCACCGACTCGGACTGGGTGCGGGCCAGCGGCGACCCGCGCGTGGCGATCCGCAGCAGGCGGGGCCCGTCCCCGACGTCGCCGTCCATGGCGGTGCGGGCCGTCCGGGCCCTCAGAGGTCGAACAGGGCCCGGAGCGCCTCGACCAGCCGCTCGCCGCGCGGCGTCCCGGCTGCCTCCTTGAGGGCCACCGTCGGCTGGTGGAGCACCTTGGCCAGCACGTCGCGGACCACCGCCTCCACCTCGGCCCGCTGGGCCTCGTCCAGGCCGGCCAGCCGCGACCGGTGCCGGTCGAGCTCGGCCTGGCGCAGCTGCTCGACCTTGGCCCGCAGCGAGGCCACCACCGGGGCCACGCCCCGGGCCCGGCCGTCCACCCGGTAGCGGTCAACCTCCTCGGCCACCACCGCCTGGGCCTTCACGATCTCCCCCCGCCGGCCCTCGAGGGCCCGCGCCGCGTGGACGGTGAGGTCGTCCATGTCGAACAGCGCCACGCCGGCGAGCTCCTTCACCCGGGGCTCGACGTTGCGCGGCACGCTCATGTCCACGACGACCACCGGGGACGCCGCCGTCCTGCCGGCCAGGGCGGGGCCGAGCACTCCGGCGTCGAGGACGGGCTCGGGGGCGCCGGTGGAGACGAGGACGACGTCGGCGCCGGGCAGCGCCTCGCGCACCTCCTCGAGCCCGGCGGCCCGTCCCCCCACCGCCCCGGAGAGCTCCTCGGCGCGCCGGCGCGTGCGGTTCACGACCACCACCTCGCCGGCGCCGTGGCGTTCGGCCAGGCCCCGCACCAGGCCCTCGCCCATCTCGCCGGCGCCGAGCACGACCACCCGACGGCCGGCCAGGCTGCCGCCGAGCTGCTCGGCGGCGAGCGACAGCGCCACCTGCGACAGCGAGGTGGTGCCCCGGGCGATGGCGGTGTCGTTGCGCACCCGCCTGCCCACCTGCACGGCCCGGCGGAAGAGCCCAGACAGCACCGGCCCGGCGGCCCGCTCGGCCTCGGCCACCTCGGCGGCCCGGCGGACCTGGCCCAGCACCTCGCTCTCCCCCACCACCGCCGAGTGCAGCCCGGCGGCCACCTCGAAGAGATGGAGGGCCACGGCGTCGTCGAAGAGGACGGTGAGGTGGTCCGAGAGGTCCTCGACGGCCACCCCGGCCCGCGCCGCCAGCCAGCCGTGCATCGCCTCCACGCCCTCGTGGAACCGGTCGACCACGGCGTAGAGCTCGGTGCGCAGGCAGGTGGACACCACGACCACCTCGGAGGCGGGCACGCAGTCGCCAAGCTCGGCCAGGGTCTTGCCCAGCCGGTCCTCGCCCACCGCCACCCGCTCGAGCAATTCGAGGGGCGAGCGGTGCCGGTCGAGCCCTACGACGACCATGGACACCGCCTACAACGCTACAAGGCCCCGGCCGGGGGCCCGTCCTCAGGCGGGTTCGACGGGGCTCAGGCCGAGCGAGTGCGGCAGCGGCGACGAGGCCGTCGCCGAGCCGGGGTGGTCCCGGTGGGAGAGGTAGAAGCTGATCACCTGGAGCTCGATGGAGAGGTCCACCTGGCGCAAGAGGACGTGCGGCGGGACGTGGAGGACCCGGGGCGCGAAGTTGAGGAGCGACCCGATCCCGGCCTCGACCATCCGGTCGGCCACGTCCTGGGCGGCGCCGGCGGGGGTGGCGATGACGCCGATGGCGGGCGGGTCCTCCCCGGCCAGCCGCTCGAACTCGTCGAGGTGGGCGACGGTCCGTCCCGCCACGGCGCTGCCCACGAGCTCGGGGTGGACGTCGAAGAGGCCGGCCACCCGGAAGCCCCGGGATGTGAACCCCTGCGAATTGGCGAGCGCCCGGCCCAGGTTGCCGATGCCCACGATGACCACGGGCCAGTCGGTGTCGAGGCCGAGCTCCTGGTCGATCTGGCCCAGCAGGAACCCGGTGTCGTACCCCGATCCCCGCGTGCCGAAGGACCCGAGGAACGACAGGTCCTTTCTGACCTTCGAGGCGTTCACCCGGGCCCGCTCGGCCAACTGCTCGGAGGAGACCGTGGCCGTCCCGGCGTGGACGAGCTCGAGCAGGATGCGCTGGTAGAGCGGCAGGCGCGCCACGGACGCCTCGGGGATCCTGCGGCGGTGCTCGGCGCTCACGGCCGCGGATCGTACCGACCGGGGCGCGACGCGCACCAAGTCGTCAGGC
This sequence comes from Acidobacteriota bacterium, assembly GCA_028872975.1. GTDB lineage: Bacteria > Actinomycetota > Acidimicrobiia > Acidimicrobiales > UBA8190 > UBA8190. Next base: position 1,350 of record JAGWNV010000237.1, on the reverse strand, counting down.
CGGCTGGTCCTCCCGCAGGGCCCTGCGCAGCGCCTTCCCGGTGAGCCCGCGCGGGAGCCGGTCGACGAAGCGGACCGTGCTCGGGCACTTGTAGCGCGCCAGCGAGGCACGGCAGGCGGCCCGCAGCTGGTCCTCGGTCACCGCCGCCTCGTCCCCGCCGCGCACCACCACGAGCTCGACGGCCTCCCCCGTCTGCGGGTCGGGCCGGCCCACCACCACGGCGTCGGCCACCCCCGGCACGGCCAGGGCCACCTTCTCCACCTCGGCGGGGAAGACGTTGAAGCCCGACACGATGACGAGGTCCTTGCGGCGGTCGACGATGAAGAGGTCCCCGTCCTCGCCCACCACGGCCACGTCGCCGGTGTGCAGCCAGCCGTCGCCGTCGAGCACCTCGGCGGTGGCGCCGGGGTCCTCGAAGTAGCCCTGGAAGACGTTCGGGCCCCGCACCCAGATCTCCCCCGGGTCGCCGACGAGGACGTCGGCCCCGGCCTCGTCGACGAGACGGAGCTCGACCCCGGGCAGCGCCCGGCCCACCGAGCCCGGGCGGTTGCGGCCCGTGCCCGCCGCCGTGGCCACCGCCGGCGAGGCCTCGGTGAGGCCGTAGCCCTGCCACACCGGCACGCCGGTGCGCTCCTCGAAGCGCGCCGCCGTCTCGGGTGAGAGGGCCGCCGCGCCCGACACGGCGCGCCGGACCCGGGCCAGCCCGTCGCCGCCGGCGCCGCCGGCCAGCTCGGCCCAGGCGGCGAACATGGCCGGCACGCCGAGCAGCCACGTGACCGACTCCTGTGCCATGAGCTCGAGCGACCGCCCGGCGTCGAAGCGCTCCTGGAGCACGAGGGAGGCGCCGGTGGCGAGGGTGAGGCCGAGCGCCACGTTGAGCCCGAAGACGTGCGACAGGGGCACGGCGCTGAAGCCCACGTCGTCGGGGCGGGCCATCTCGCCGGGAAGCGCCAGCATCTGCTCGAGGTTGGCCCGCAGGTTGCCGTGGCCGAGCACTGCCGGGCGCGGCTCGCCGGCGGTCCCGGAGGTGAAGAGGAACACGGCCGCGTCGGCGTCGTCGCGATCCACCGGCTCGAGGGCGTCGTCGCCCCGGGCCACCTCGTCGAGCACGGGCAGCCCCAGCGATGCGGCCGCCTCCACCAGCGCGGCGCTGCGCCGGGCGTCGCCGAGGACGGCCGCCGTCCGCACCCGCTCCAGCTCGCCGCGCAGCTCGGGGGCGGGGCTCGCCGGGTTGAGCGGCACCGCCACCGCCCCGGCCGCCAGCACGCCGAGGTAGGAGGACACGAACGCCACCGACGTGGGCCAGCCGACGGCCACCCGGTCGCCGGGGGACACGCCCAGGCCGGCCAG
>JAGWNV010000236.1 GCA_028872975.1 Acidobacteriota bacterium | reverse complement strand
GGGGCGGAGGTCACCAATCGCCCCCCGGGGCGCGCCGTCTTGACGTTCGGCCCTAGGGCGGGGCGGGCGGAGCCGGGAGAATGAGGAGGCGATGGGACCCCAGGTCCGGGCCGGCTCCTCCGGTCCCGGGACGCTCGACGACGAGGCCGGGCTCGACTCGGCACAGGTCGACGCCCGAGTGGCGGCGGGAGCCGTCAACCGGGCTCCGCCGACTCCGGCCCGGGGCCTCCCCCAGATCCTCCGGGCCAACGTCCTCACCCGCTTCAACGCCATCCTCGGCTCGCTGCTCGTGGTGGTCGCCGTCGTGGGCCCCGTCCAAGACGGCCTCTTCGGCGTCGTCCTCGTCGTCAACACCGCCGTCGGCGTCGTCCAGGAGCTCCGGGCCAAGCGGACGCTGGACCGCCTCTCGATCCTGCACGCCCCGCGCGTCCATGTCGTCCGGGAGCACACGGCGCGGGCCGTGGCGGCGGAGGAGATCGTGGTCGACGACGTCGTCGAGCTCCGTCCCGGCGACCAGGTGGTGGTCGACGGTCCCGTCGTCCGCGCCGAGGGCCTCGAGCTCGACGAGTCGCTCCTCACCGGCGAGTCGGCACCCGTCGCCAAGCCGGTCGGCGCCACGGCCCTCTCGGGGAGCTTCGTCGTGTCGGGGACGGGCCGGATGCGCGCCGAGCGCATCGGCGCCGATGCTTATGCCACCTGCCTCGAGGCCCGCGCCAAGCGATTCCGCCTCATCCGCTCCGAGCTCCAGGAGGGGACCAACGCCATCCTCCGGATGGTGACCTGGGTCATGGTGCCCGCCGGCGTCGGACTCGTGCTGTCGCAGCTTTGGCGCAGCCACCAGTCGGCCGCCGACGCCCTGCGGGGTTCCGTGGCGGGTGTCGCCGCCATGGTGCCCGAAGGCCTCGTGCTCCTCACCTCGATCGCCTTCGCCGTGGGCGCCGTCCGGCTGGCCGGCCGGCACGTCCTCGTCCAGGAGCTCCCCGCCGTGGAAGGCCTCGCCCGCGTCGACGTGCTCTGCATCGACAAGACCGGCACCCTCACGGCGCCGGGCATGCAGCTGACGTCGGTCGACGCCCTCGACGGCCGTCCCCCGGAGGCGATCCGGGAGCTCCTCGACGCCGTCGTGGAGGCCGATCCCGCTCCCAACGCCACCCTCGAGGCGCTCCGGCGCCCCGGGCGTCCCGGCCCGGGGTGGCGGGTCGAGACCCGGGTGCCCTTCTCCTCCTCCCGGAAATGGAGCGCGGTGCGCTTCGCCGGTCGGGGGACCTGGGTCCTCGGGGCTCCCGACGTCCTGGGCCGGGCCCTGGCACCGGGGGCCGCGCCCACGACGAAGGGGGCCGACGAGCGGCGCACCCTGCTCCTCGCCACCGTCGGCCCCCCTGCCGGCGACGGCCCTCCCGCCCACGGCGGCCCCACCGAGACCCTCGCCGCCGGGTCCGAGATCCCCGCGCCCCTCACGCCGGTCGCCCTGCTCGGCCTGTCCGAGCGGCTCCGCCCCGACGCAGCCCGGACGATCCGGTACCTGGCCGACGAGGGGGTGGCGGTGAAGGTCCTCTCCGGCGACGCCCCGGCCACGGTGGCGGCCGTCGCCCGCGACACCGGCATCGCCGTCGAGGGCGGTGCCGTCGACGCCTCGGCCCTGCCCGACGACGACGCCCTTGCCGACGCCGTGGGGGGCGCCTCGGTCTTCGGCCGGATCCGGCCCGAGCAGAAGGTCGCTGCCGTCCGGGCCCTCCAGCGCCAGGGCCACGTGGTGGCCATGGTCGGCGACGGCGTGAACGACGTCCAGGCGCTCAAGGAGGCGGACCTCGGCATCGCCATGGGGTCGGGGAGCCAGTCGAGCCGTGCCGTGGCCCGGCTGGTGCTGCTCGACGACGCCTTCTCGGCCGTGCCGATCATCCTGGCCGAGGGACGGCGAGTGGTGGCGAACATCGAGCGCGTCGCCAACCTCTTCGTGACGAAGACGGTCTACGCCGCCCTGCTGGCGATCGTCGTGGCCGCCGCCGCCGTCCCGTTCCCCTTCTTCCCCCGCCACCTCACCATCGTGAGCACCTTCACCATCGGCGTGCCGGGGTTCTTCCTCGCCCTGGCGTCGGGTGCACCGCGCGCCGTGGCGGGGTTCACGGCACGGGTGCTGCGATTCACCGTCCCGGCCGGGCTCGCCGCCGGGACCGCCACGCTGGCGTCCTATGCCATCGCCAGGGCCCTGCCCGCCGCCACGGCGACAGAGGCCAGGACGGCCGCCATGGTCACCCTCTACGGGGTGGGGATCTGGGTGCTGGGCCGCATCGCCAGGCCGCTCGTGGCCCCGAGAGCGGCCCTCGTCGCCCTCATGGCGGCATCCGTCGTGCCCTTCCTGGCCGTCCCTTTGGGACGGCGGGTGTTCGGGCTGTCGGTCCCTCCCCTCGACGCCCTCCTCGCCGTCGTGGCCGTGGTGGTCGGTGCCGTCGTGGCCCTCGAGCTCTGGTGGCGCCACGGGCCCTCGACCACGCCGGGCCCCCGGCCCTCGTCAGGACGACCGGCGCAACCGCGGGAGTAGCGCCTGCACCGTCGCCGAGGGGATGGCGAAGCCGATGTTCTGCGCCATCGTCGACCCCGACGAGGCGGCGACCACCGTGTTGATCCCCACCACGTGGGCCTCGGCGTCGACGAGGGGGCCGCCCGAGTTGCCCGAGCTGATCGCCGCGTCGGTCTGGAGCATGCCGGCCAGGGTCACCGCTTGGCCGGCCGCAGTCTCGGTCGTGACCGACCGCCCGGTCGCCGAGATGATGCCGTCGGTGACGGTCGGTCCGCCGGTGAGCCCCAGGGCGAAGCCGACGGCGAGGACGTCGTCGCCCACGACCTTGGTGCGGGAGTCCCCGAAGGTGACAGGGGTCAGGCCGGAGGCCCCCTGGACGCGGAGGAGGGCGAGGTCGTTGGCGGGCGACTCGCCCACCACGACGGCGGCCAGGCGCGCCGTGGACCCGTCGAGGGTGACGGTGACCGAGGTGGCGCCGCTCACCACGGGGTCGTTGGTCACCACGTCACCGTCACGCGAGACGACGATCCCGGTGCCCGAGGCCGTCACCACCGTGCCGGGCCCGCCGAAGAACGGGTTGGTCCGGGTGTAGCTGGCCGAGATCGCCACCACGCTCGGGAGGACCCGGGCGAGGATGCCCTGGATGTCGGCCGGCCGGCTCGTGATGGCGCTCGTGTTGCCGACGACCTCCCGGATCGTGGTCTTGGCACCCCACCCCGTCGCCCGGGCCACCCCGAGGGCGGAACCGGCCCCCACGACGGCGGCCACCAGGGCGACGCCCAGGTCTCGCCGCCAGGGCCGGCCGCGGCCGTGATGGGCGGCGCCGACAGCGGGAAGCACCTCGGCCGGGGCGCTCTCACGAGGCAGCCCCGGGGGCCACTCGCCGACACCGCTCATGTCCACGAGGGTGCCCACCGGTCGGGGGGCAAGGCAGAGGAGAAGGTCCCGAGCGGCTGGGACGTACGAGGGAGCGCCGGAGACGCGGCGGTCAGCACCGACAGGCGCCCGGACAGGGGTCGACGGGCGCCGACGACAAGCCCTCGGCGACCAGGCTGTCGCTCGCCTCGTTCATGTAGGCGACCCGACAGGGCTCGGCGATGACGATGACCTTGTCCCCGGGCATCTCGGGGCGTAGCCGTCGCACATCATCCCGTCGTGCCCGTCGGCGTCGCCCGGGCAGACCAACCGGATTCCCGGTGCGGCGTGGCCGCCAGGTAGGCGCGGGCCGCATCGCAGCCGTATCCGCCACCGGCCGCCCCCTGGGCGGCGGGCCCGGGGACGGCGGTGGTCGGAGTCGTCGTCGGGGCCGTCCTGGGCGCCGGGTCGGCACGGCGCTCCGGCCGTTCCGGCCGGTGGAGCGCGACGGTTGTCGCGCGCACCCTGCCAACAGAAACGGCGTCACGACGAGGACGACGGAAGCCAGCAGGAGCCGCCTCATAATCGCCGGTCGCCCTTGGGCTGAGAACCGATCCGTCACCGGAGTCGACGCCGCCGGCCCAGACCACTCGCGTGACTTCTCATCCCGTTGGAATGTCGTCGACCGAGGAAGGCCGGGCAAGGGCATTTGGACCCCGCTCCTCGGGCCACCCGCGACGCGCCAGTCACCGGTGGCCCGGATTCACGAAGGCGCTGTGGGGCCGGCAGGGATCGAACCTGCGACCCAGGGATTATGAGTCCCCTGCTCTGACCACTGAGCTACGGCCCCTCGGTTCCCTCTGGCCGTGTCGCCCGAGGACCGCCGGGACGCTCAACCTAGTGGAACGGGCCCGATCGGACGCGCCCTTGTGGTCGGACCCGCGCGAGGCGCGATCAG
>JAGWNV010000004.1 GCA_028872975.1 Acidobacteriota bacterium | reverse complement strand
CCCGATCCCCGACAGCAGCAGCAGGCGCGGAGTCTCGATGGCGCCCCCGGCCACCACCACGTGCCGGGCCCCGACGGTCCGCCGGGCCCCGTCGGCCAGGACCACCTCGACGCCGGTGGCCCGCCGCCCGTCGGTCACGATCCGATGGGCGAAGGCGTCGGAGAGGAGCTCGGCCCGGCCGGTGGCGAACGCCCGCTGGAGCAGCGCCACCGGGTCGCCCTTGGCGTGGATGGGGCAGCCGAAGTGTCCGCAGAACCCGCAGTTGTTGCAGGCGGGCCGCCCGTCGTAGGGGATGCTGTTGGCGGCCGTCGGCGCCGCGTAGGGATGGAGCCCGAGTCGCTCGGCCGCCGCGCTCGACAAGGTGGCGCCGTACATGGGGGCGCCGGGGGGCATGGGGTAGGGGCCCGAGCGCCAGGCGGCGAAGGGATTGGCGCCCGCCTCGCCGGCCACGCCGATGAGCCGCTCGGCCTCGGCGTAGAAGGGCTCGAGCTCGTCGTAGGTGACGGGCCAGTCGGCCACCTCGGCCCCCTCGACCGGCCCGTGGGCCGACCGCAGGGCGAAGTCCTCCTGGCGGAACCGGGGCACCTTGCCGTCGGCGTGGACGCCTCCGCCGCCCACGGTGGAGGGGATCGAGTTCACCTCCCCCACGAACGACCGCTCGCCGTCCTCGGGGCCGACCCGGAAGGTCCGGGGCTCGACGATCGGGTCGGGACCGAGGAACCACCGGTCGACGAACTTGATCTCGTCGTTCGAGTAGTGCTCGAGGGGCCGGCTCGGGTCGTCGGGATCGATGAGGTGGTTCCTCCCCTTCTCGACCATGACCACCGTCCAGCCCGCTCTGGTGAGCACCTCCGCGGCCGACGCCCCCCCGGGGCCCGACCCGATCACCACGGCGTCGGCGGTCACGGCCCAGAGACCTCGTCGTCGGTCCAGCCCGCCGGCTGGACGTCGCCGGCGAACCCGATGTTGGCCCAGCCGATCCCGTCGCGGTTGCCCCCGTACTCGGGCGCGCCGTACATGCCCTCGCAGCAGTGCCCGTGGAGGAGCTCGGCGAACTCCCCGGCGGCGCGCAGCCGAGCGCCCTGCTCGTCCTCCCCCGCCTCGGGGAAGTCGGGGCCCAGGGCGGCGAGTCCCTCGCGATAGCGCTCCTGCCACCCCCGCACCGGGCCGTTGAACTCCCGCTCGGCCATCCCGAGGCTGCCCTCGATCCGGATCCGCCAGGCCAGCTCCTCGAGCGGCCCGAGGGGGAGGAACCGCCCGAACGCCGCCTCCCCGCCATGGCGCCCCGACGTGGGGCCTCCCGCCCAGATCCGCGGCGGGTCGGAGGAGAAGGCGGCGAGGAGCCCGTCGATGTAGTCCGGCACACCGGCCTCCACGGCACCGGGTGCCTCGTCGGCCGGGATCATGCGGGCGCAGGCCGCGCACAGCACGCGGTACTCCTCGTCGCTGAACCAGGCCGGCATCGGCGAGACGGTACCAGCGCCGTTCCGGGCGGCCCCTGCCCGGCCCTCGGTAGGCTCGGCCCCGGATGTCCTGGCGAGCCCGGCCGCGCGCGGCGCTCCTCTGCGGCGCGGCGGCGCTCCTCCTCGCCGGCTGCGGAGCCACCGGCCCCGACCGGACGACGACCACGGCGCCGTCCACTTCCACCTCGGCGGCCCCGCCCTCCACCACCATCGCCGCCGCCGCGGCGCTGGCCTCGGTGGGCCACGTCTTCGTGGTCGTCATGGAGAACCTGGGGGCGGGCCCGGCGAGGTCGGTCCCCGCCTTCGCCTCGCTGGCGGCGCGCTACGAGTCGACGACGAGGTGGTACGCGGCGTCCCATCCCAGCCTGCCCAACTACCTCGCCCTCGTCTCGGGGTCGACCTGGGGCATCACCTCCGACTGCACCTCGTGCACCGTCCGGGGCCCCAACCTGGGCACCCAGCTCACCGCCGCCGGTGTCAGCTGGGGCGCCTACTTCGAGGGCATGCCGGCGCCGTGCTTCCTCGGCTCCCAGTCCCCCGACGGGAGCTACGCCCAGAAGCACGACCCCTTCGCCTACTTCGACGACATCCGCTCGAGCCCGGCCCTCTGCGGCCACCTGCAACCGCTCTCGTCCCTCCCGCCCCTGCTCGCCGGTCCCGCCACCGGTGTCCCCCGGTTCGTGTGGGTCACCCCGAGCATGTGCCACAGCGGCCACGACTGCTCGCCGGCGGTGGCGGGGTCGTGGCTGGAGGGCTTCGTCGGCACCGTGACCGCCAGCGCCGCCTGGCGCCAGCACGGCCTGCTCGTGGTCGTCTGGGACGAGGGGGACGGCACCGCCGGCGTGGACCCCGCCACCGGCGCCCTTCGGGCCGCCGGCGGCGGCGGTGCCGTGCTCGGTCTCGTGGCCGCGCCGGGGGCCCCCGCCGGCCGGGCGCTCCCCGTCCCCTACGACCACTACTCGCTCCTGGCCACCGTCGAGGACGTCTTCGGCCTGCCCAGGCTGGGGGCGGCGGCCGGCGCCGGGGTTGCGCCTCTCACCGCCTTCCTCCCTCCCGGTCCCTGACCGTGCACGTCGCCGCCCTCGAGGTCGAGCTGCACATCGCCGCCAGCGGGTCCTTGAAGGACAAGCGGGCCGTCGTCCGCCACGTCGTGGAGGTGGCCCGGCGGCGCTTCGGGGTCTCGGCGTCGGAGATCGCCCACCACGACCGCTGGCAGCGCGCCGGGCTGGGCTTCGCCTTCGTGGCGCCGACCGCCGGCCGGGTCACCGAGGTCCTCGACCAGGTCGAGCGCTTCGTGTGGTCCCAGCCCGAGGTGGAGGTGCTCTCGGTGGCCCGCCACTGGCTCGACGACGACGGCTGATCCCCGGCGCGACACTACGGCGATGACCGAGGGGCCCCGGCCGTGGTGGGAGCGCCTCGGGCTGCTCTCGGCGCTTCGTCCCGCCGGGCGCCCGCATCCCCCCACCGAGGTCCTCGCCGCCCTGGCGCTGCTCGTCATCGCCGTGCCCGAACAGCTGGCCACCTCCCGGCTGGCGGGCATGCCGCCCGTCACCGGCCTCTACGCCTTCGTGGCCGGCACCGTCGCCTTCGCCGTCCTCGGCTCCAACCCGCAACTGTCGGTGGGGGCCGACTCCACCATCGCCCCCCTCTTCGCCGTGGCCCTCGCCCACCTGGCTCCCGCGGGCTCAGCCGACTACGTGGCGCTGGCCGGGCTCCTCGCCGTCGTCGTGGGGGTCTTCGTGGCCGCCGTGGGGCTCCTGCGGCTCGGATGGATCGCCGAGTTCCTCTCGGCACCCATCATCACCGGGTTCCTCGCCGGCGTGGCCGTCATCATCGTCGTCCATCAGCTGCCGGACGTGCTCGGCCTGCCGTCGGTGGGCGGCAACACCCTCCACCGGCTCCACGTCGTGGTCTCGCACCTCGGTCAGGCGAACGGGTGGTCGGTGGCGATCACTCTCGCCGTGCTCGGCCTCGTCGTGGTGGCCGATCGGGTCGACCGCCGGCTCCCCGCCGCCCTCGTGGGGCTGGTGGGGTCCACGGCCCTCGTGGCCGGAGCCCATCTCGGCGCCCACGGGGTCGCCGTCCTCGGCGCCGTCGCCCACGGCGCCCCCCACGTGGGGCTCCACCTGTCGTGGACGGCCCTGCGCCAGGTCCTCCCCGTCTCGGCGGTGGTGGCCCTCGTGGTCATCAGCCAGTCGGCGGCCACGTCGCGCGCCTTCGCCGACGCCGGGGACTACCGGGTGGACATGGGCCGGGACTTCGTCGGGGTGGGCGCCGGGAGCATCCTGAGCGGGCTGGCCGGGGCCTTCGCAGTGGACGCCAGCCCGGCCCGCACCGCGGCGGTGGCCGGCGCCGGGGGCCGCACCCAGTGGAGCGGCCTGGGGGCGGCGGTGGCCGTGGTGGCCCTCGTGCCCGCCGCCGGGGTGCTCAAGGACGTGCCGGTGGCCACCCTCGGCGCCATCCTCGTGTTCATCGCCTCGCGGATCTTCCACCTCCGCGACCTGCTGGCCGTCCGCCGCTTCGACCTCTTCGAATTCGCCCTGGCCGTCGTGACGCTCCTGACCGTGGCGCTCATCGGCGTGGAACAGGGCATCGGCGTGGCCGTGGGGCTGGCCATCATCGACCGCACCCGGCTCAGTGCCACCCCCAAGGTGCACCTCCTCGGCCGGGTCCCCGGCACCACGAGCTGGGAACCCCTGAGCGAGGGCAACGCCGCCGCCGTGCCCGGGGTGGCGGTGCTCCTCTTCGCCACCCCGCTCTACTACGCCAACGCCGAGCACGTCCGCAGCGAGGTGGAGCGGGCCCTGGCCAAAGTGGACCACCCCCGCGCCGTCGTCCTCGACGTGATCGGGATGCACGACGTCGACTTCACCGGCAGCCGGGTGCTGGGCAGGCTGCTCGACGAGCTCGGCCACCACCAGGTCACCGTCGGCCTGGCCCGGGCCGGCGACCACCTCGTCGAGACCCTGACCAGGGCCGGCCTCCTGGACCGGATCGGGCGCGGACACCTGTTCCCGAGCGTCGACGCCGCCGTGCAGGCGGTGTCGCCGGGGGGCTGACCCGGCGAGGGAACCGCCAGGGGCCGGGCGGACACTATGTGGGTGTGAAGCGAGGACGGCCCGGGGAAGGCGCCGAGACCGGGCCGGGCGGCCCCGAGGCCTTCGGTGTGCTCTTCGACCGCCACGCCCGGGCCGTCTACGGCTTCTGCGCCCGCCGGACCGGGGACCTCGGCCTCGCCGAGGACCTCACGAGCGTCGTGTTCCTCGAGGCCTGGCGCCACCGGGACCGCCTCGAGATCCTGACGGTGACCGATCCCCTGCCGCTTCTCCTCGGCATCGCCAACAACGTGACGCGCAATGCCCGGCGGTCGGTCCGCCGCTACGGGGCGGCCGTGCGGAGGCTCTCGCCCGTCGGGGACGCCCCCGGCGCCGACGAGCAAGCGGTCCACCGGGTCGACACCGAGCGGGCGCTGCGAGACGCCCTGGGACGGCTCCGGGCCCTCACCGCCCGTGAGCGCGAGGTCGTCACTCTCGTCTACTGGGCAGGCCTGACCTACGAGGACGCCGCCGTCGCCCTCCGCGTCCCCGTGGGGACGGTGCGGTCGCGCCTGTCGCGGGCCCGGGCCAAGGTCCAGTCCTCGCCACACCCTCCCTACCTCGTCACGAAGGAGTCCACATGACCGACCTCCGTCCCGCCCCCGTGCCCGACCCCGGCGACGAGTGGCTGGCGGCTCGCCGCCATACCCTCGTCGAGACCCTCGCCCACCCGCCTCGGCGCCTCGCCGTCCCCGTCACGGTGGCAGCCGCCGTCGCTGCCGCCACGACCGCCGCCACGACGGTGGTGGTGGTGGGCGGGAGCACCACGAGCGCCTTCGCCGGCTGGTCGGCTGCTCCGACGGCGCCCGTCGCCGAGGAGTCGGCGGTGGCGCAGTCGGCGTGCCTGTCGCGCGCCGCACAGGCCCAACCGGCCAACGAGGCCATCAGAGACGGGCAGCCGGTGAACAAGACACCGGTCCCGCTCGACACGCTCACCCCGGTGGTCACCGACACCCGGGGGCCCTACACCGTCACCGTCTTCCAGGGCACCGGGGGCCTCTATGCGTCGTGTCTCACCGGCCCCGGCTCCACCGTCTCGACCCGGCAGTTCGTGGCCCCGACCACTCCGGTCCCAGCTGACCAGGTCGCCGTCGACCTGGTGGCGTACAGGGGGCTCGACGGCGGCACCTACACCCTGATCCAAGGCCGCGCCGGCCCGGGGGTCGAAGAGGTGCGCCTCGTCCTCGACGACGGGACGACGGTCGAGGCGACCGAGGCCGGCGGCCTCTTCGTGGCCTGGTGGCCAGGCGACGAGGGGATCGGCGCCGCCGAGCTCACCACGGCGGCGGGCACGTCCACGCAGCCGCTCGACCTGGCCGGCCCCCGGTCCCGAGGGGGCCAACCCGCCAAACCGTAGGCCCGGGGCGGCGCCACTGCGTCAGCGAGCCGCCAGTCCCTCCAGGCGGAGCTCCTCGAATGGACCGCACACCACCGCCCCGCCCGTGACCGTCACCGGGGCGCCGTCGGCGACGGCGGTCCCGACACCGATGCCGTGGAGCACCACCCGGACGCGCCCGGGGGGCGGGAACTGCCCGGCCCGGGACCACCGCAGCACCGCCGTCCCCCCCTCGGCGGCGCCGGTGAGCTCGAAGCGGTCCCGCCGGACGGGGCCGTCGCCGTCACCGGCGTCGTCGGCGGCCGAGCCCGAGGCGTCGCCGGCGAGGGGCCAGCAGTGCACGGCGAACAGGCGCGGGGCGTGGTCGCCGCCGAGTGGCCCGGGCGCCCGCACCGGCTTCTCGGCGCCGTCGTCGGCGCCGTCGTCGTCGCCGTCGAGCCGGCAGGGTCCTCCCGGCTGGGCCCAGCCGTCGTCGAGCACCACCACGCTCCCGGCGCGGGCCAGCACGGGGATCCGCTCGAGCGGCGCCGCCAGCTCGTGAGTGCCCGAGAGGCCGGGGCCCGGCGGTCCCCACACGGGGTGCCAGGTCCCCGGCGGCAGCGTGACGCTCCGCCCGGCGGCGCCCGCCTCGGTGACGGGCGCCACGAGCAGGGCGTCGCCGAGGAGGAAGGTGTCGTCCTCGCCGCCCCCCCGAGCCAGCGGCGCCGAGGGACCCTGGCCGGGTGCGGGCCAGAACGACGGTCGCACGAGCGGCGCCCCGGTCTCGGCCGCGTCGTGGGCAAGGGCGTAGAGCAGGGGCAGCAGCCGGTACCGGAACCGGATCCAGGCGGCCACGGCGCTGCGGGCGGGCTCGGCGAACCGCCAGGGCTCCCGGGGCGGTGCCCCGATGATGCTGTGGGTCCGGCAGAACGGGAGGAACACCGCCAGCTGGAGCCAGCGCAGGTACAGCTCGGGGCTCGGGACGCCGGAGAACCCGCCGATGTCGGGCCCGGTGTAGGCGATGCCCGACATCCCGAAGCCGACCGTGGTCGCCACCTGCTGGCGCAGGCCTTCCCAGCTGCTCTCGACGTCGCCCGTCCAGTTCCACGCCCAGCGCTGGTTGCCCGCCCATCCGGAGCGGGACACGACGAAGGGGCGCCGGTCCGGGCGCGCCGCGCGCAGCCCGGCGTGGCCGGCCTCGTTCATGAGCCGGCCGTAGAGGTTGTGGGCCTCGGCGTGGTCGCCGCCACGGCCCTCCATGCGATGGCGGGTGGCCAGGGGCAGCGTGGGGTCGCCCACGAGCGAGATCGAGGTCGGCTCGTTCATGTCGTGCCAGACGCCGCTCACGCCGTCGTCGGTCAGCCGGCGGTACTGCGCCGACCACCACCGCCGGCAGGCCGGGTCGGTGAAGTCCGGGAACACGGCCCGGCCCGGCCACACCACCCCGACCTCGAGGTCGCCGGCGGCGTCGGTGCAGAACAGTTGCTGTGCCACCCCTTCTCGGTAGAGGGGGAAGTGGTGGTCGACCTTCACCGCCGGGTCGACGATGCGCACGAGCCTCGTCCCCTGGTCGGCGGCGCGGGCGGCGAGCCCGGCCATGTCCGGGAACCGGTGCCGGTCGACGGTGAAGACCCGGTAGCCGTCCATGTGGTCGATGTCGAGATGCAGGGCGCTGATGGGCACGCCCATGGTCCGGTAGCCGTCGAGCACCTCCTCGACGACGGCCTGGCGCCGGTAGCCCCAGCGGCTCTGGTGGTAGCCGAGCGCCCACCGCGGCGGCAGCGCCGGCCGGCCGGTCAGCGCGCTGTATCGCTCGAGGAGCACGGGCAGCGGGCCCTGGACCAGGTAGACCCGCAGGAGCCCCTCGGCGAACGACAGCGAGGCCTCCCCGGCGTCGTCACCGGGCGCCGGGAGCCGCACCGACGCCGAGGCGGGGTTGTCGTAGAACGCCAGTAGGTCCCCGTCGGGATGGCTCCCCACCACCACGGGGATGCCGACGTAGAGGGGGACCTGGCCGGGTCCCCAGGAGCCGCCCGGGTCGCGGTTCCACAGCCGGTAGGTCCCGCCCCGCAGGTCCACGCCCGCCGCCTGCTCGCCGAGGCCCGACAGCCGCTCGCCCGGGCGGGCCAGGAACCGGTGCTCCCACGAGCCCTGCCGCCGACGCGGGGGGAGCTCTCGTCGCAGCACCGCCCCGCCGGGCCGCCCCCAAGAGAGCGACCCGTCGGCGCCCACCTCGAGGGTGAAGGCGCCGGCGGTGACCGTCCACGCCCCCTCCTCGGCGCGCGCCAGGGCCGCCTCGGGGGGCTCCCACTGCGCCGGCGCCGGGACGGCGTAGGGGTGGGCGGCGCCCCCCGGACCCCAGGTCACCCTGGCCACGTCCGGCGCCGGGAAGACCACCTCGAGCTCAGCGGCCGAGAAGACGAACCGGGCGCCCCCCGCCACCCGCGTGGCCTCGATCAGCCGGCCCGGCTCCTCGGCCGGCCCGGTGGCGGCACGGGCCGCCCATTCGGAGACCCCGAGACGCCGGCGCCGCACGGTGTGGGCGACCACCTGCCCCGTCGTCCGCAGCCCGAGGTCCCTGACGGTGTGGGCGAGAAGGGCCGCCCGGGCCCACCGCCGCTTGAGGGCACCACCGGACTCCTCCACGGGGAGCTGACAATACGGTGTGGCGGCCCGCGAGGGCGGCACGGTAAGACTGACCCGTCAGTCAACGCCAGGAGGCCGCATGCGCACCCGACTCACCGAGCTGCTCGGCATCGAGCACCCCGTGATGCTGGCCGGGATGGGCGGGGTCTCCTACCACCAGCTCGTCGCCGCCGTGTCGGAGGCCGGGGGCTTCGGGTGCCTGGGGGCCTCGACCATGTCCCCCGACCGGATGGTGGCCGAGATCGCCGAGGTCCGGGCCCGCACCGAGAAGCCCTTCGGGGTGGACCTCCTCACCGCCATGCCCGGCGACATGACGCCGCTCGTGGACCAGATCATCGCCGGGGGGGCTTCCGTCTTCGTGGCCGGACTCGGGGTTCCGGTGGAGGTCGTCGAGCTGTGCCACCGCCACGGCCTGCTCGTGGTCAACATGTGCGGCAAGGTCGACCACGCCAGGCGCGCCGTCGACGCCGGCTGCGACGTCGTCGTGGCCCAGGGGACCGAGGCGGGCGGCCACACCGGCACCGTCGCCACCATGCCCCTCGTGCCCCAGATCGTCGACGCCGTGGGCGACCGCGTCCCGGTGGTCGCCGCCGGCGGCATCTTCGACGGCCGCGGGCTCGCCGCCGCCCTCGCCCTCGGGGCCGACGGGGTGTGGGTGGGGACGCGCTTCATCGCCACCCCCGAGGCCCGTTCCGTGGCCGGGTACAAAGACGCCCTCCTGCGGTCGGCCGAGGACGGGACGGTGGTGAGCCGCGCCTACTCGGGCAAGACCATGCGGGTCGTCCGCAACGACTACACGCGGTTCTTCGACGAGCACCCCGACGAGCTCCAAGCCTTCCCGGCGCAACTGGGCCGGTCGATGCAGGACCAGGCCTTCCACCTCGGTGGCGACGAGGAGACCACCGACGTCGACCCCGCCCGCGAGTGCTACCCGGCGGGCCAGGGCGTGGGCGCCATCGGGGATCTCGTCCCCGCCGGCGAGCTCGTGCGCCGCTTCGTGCGCGAGGCCGAGGCGGCCCTGGCCCGCGTCGACGACGTGGCGGCACACACCTGAAGCACCGCCTTCGCGGCGCGCAGGGGGTAGGGTCGAACGTGACGTGACGCCGAGCGACCGACGACCGCGGATGGTCCCGCACCGCACCGTGGTCCACGGGCGGCGCATGCGGTTCGCCGTGTCGGACAACGCCGGCGCGCCGGGGCCCGACGGACCGGGGAGCCCGCCTGTGTGGGCCGTGAACATCCACGGCTACTTCGCCGGCGGCGGCATGTACTGGCGCGAGAGCAGCCATCTGGCCGCCACCTTCCGCTGGAGGGTCCTCAACCCGAGCCTCCCCGGCTTCGCCGGCAGCGACCCCCTTCCATGGGAGCAGGTGAACATCCGGGAGATCACCGACCAGCTGGTGGAGCTGCTCGACCAGCTGGAGGTGGACCGGGCCCTGCTGCTCGGGCACTCCATGGGCGGCGCCGTGGCCGTCCAGTTCGCCGCCGCCCACCCCGAGCGCACCTTGGGCGTCGTCTACCGCGACGGGGCGGCCACGCCGGCCTGGCGCGAACGCACCGGCCCCGTGGCGCGCATGGTGGGACCCTTCTTCCCCGACCTGGCCTCGGTCACCGATCTCATGCTGGCGGCCATCCTCGACATCCCCGATCTCCTCATCGGCAGGCGCCTGGCGTCGACGATGCGGGGCCTGTGGCCCGACGCCCGGCGCAACATCCGGTCGATGAACCGCACCCTGCCGGTGGGGGCCATGCTCATGGCCATCGACATGCGCGCCGAGGTCGCCCAGGTCGTCGCCTCGGGGCTGCCCATGCTGGCGGTGTGGGGGTGCTTCGACCGCATCTGCAACCCGGCCACCGCCGCCGAGTTCGCGGCGCTCACCGGCACTCCGGTCCAGTGGGTCCCCGGCGGCCATTCCTGGATGCTCCCGAGGCCGCAGGCGCAGTCCGACATCCTCCGCTTCCTCCCCACCGGGCGCGCCTTCCTCGAGGCCGCCCTCGGGCGCGCCCGGGCGATGCGCGCCCTCGACAGGCCGGCCGGGTCCCGGGCCCCCATGCGGGTGGTCCGTTGACCACCGCCGCCGGGCGCGGGAGCTGAGGGCCGTGGGCGGGGACCGGGCGGCGGCACTGGTCCTCGAGCATCCACGACAGCTGGTCGAGCGGGAGATGGCGGTCCCGTCCGTGGGGGACGACGACGGCCTCCTGCGTGTCGAGGCGTGCGGGCTGTGCGGGACCGACCACGAGCAGTTCACCGGCGTCCTGCCGGCGAGCTATGCCTTCGTGCCGGGACACGAGACGGTCGGCGTCCTCGAGGCCGTGGGCGAGCGGGCCGCCCGGCGCTGGAACGTGGAGCAGGGCGACCGCGTCGCCGTCGAGGTCTTCCAGTCCTGCCGGGTGTGCGGGCCCTGCGCGGCGGGCGACTACCGGCGGTGCCTGGTGCACGGCATCGGCGACATGTACGGCTTCGTCCCGGTGGGCAAGAAGCCGGGGCTGTGGGGCGGCTACGCCCGCTACCAGTACCTGTCGCCCGACACCCTGCTCCACCGGGTGCCCGAGCGGCTCGACCCGGTGCTCGCCACCGTGTTCAACCCGCTCGGCGCCGGCATCCGGTGGGCGGTCACCCTTCCCGGCACGGGGCCGGGCGACACCGTGGCCGTCCTCGGCCCGGGCATCCGGGGGCTGTGCGCCGTGGCCGCCGCCCGCGAGGCGGGGGCGGGGGCGATCCTCGTCACCGGCCGGGGCCGGCGCGACGCCGGGCGGCTCGAGCTGGCCCGGCGCTTCGGCGCCGACGTGGTGGTCGACGTGGAGGACGGCGATCCGGTGGCGGCCCTCGTGAAGGCATCGGGAGGTCTCGCCGACGTGGTGGTCGACGTGACGGCCAAGGCCCCGGCCGCACTGGGCCAGGCCGTCGCCCTGGCCCGGCCCGGGGGCACGGTGGTGCTGGCCGGGACCCGCGGCTCGCCCGAGACGCCCGGATTCTGGCCCGACCTCGTCGTCTACACGGAGCTGCGCATCCTCGGGGCCCTGGGCGTGGACCCGGCCTCCTACCGCGCCGCTCTGGCGCTCCTGGCGTCGGGGCGGTACCCCTTCGAGACGCTCCCCCGCCGCCGTGTCGGCCTCGGCGGGGTGGCCGGCCTGCTCCTCGCCATGGCCGGCGAGGGCGGTGACGAGACGGCTTCCGCCCACGAGGACGACGCCGTCCCCGTCCACGGCGTCGTCGAGCCCTGGGCCGACGGCGCGTCCCCCGACGGCTAGACGATCCGGTAGGTCTGCAGCCCGTGGGCCACCACGGCGCCGTCGGCGTCGGTGGCGGTGATCTCGGTGAAGATGAGCTCCTTGCCGCGGCGGACGACCCGGCCGTGGCAGAGGAGGTCGCTCCGCTTGGCGGCGCCGACGTACTGGAGCGACATGGCCACGGTGGCAGCCCTGGTGCCCTTCGAGAAGTCGTGGTTGGACCACGCCGCCGCCGCGCCGGCGGTGTCGAGGGCGGCCGCCACCACGCCGCCGTGGTAGTAGGTGCCGTCGTTGGTGAGCTCGGCCCGGAAGGTGAGCCGCATCACCACGTCGTCGGGCTCGTAGCGCTCGAAGGCGAGTCCCAGCCACGACAGGTACGGGGTGGCCAGCATGCTGTCGGGCACGGCGCGGCGGAGCGCCTCCTGCTCGTGCTCCCCGAGCCCGCCGCCGGCGCCCGCCTCGGTGGTCGCCATGGGTCGCCTCCCGTAGAGTGGGGCCGGGTCCTGACTGACGGGTCAGTTTACCGATCCGAGGGGAGCGGCAGATGCGGTGGGACATCGAGGACACCGACGCGCAACGAGCCTTCCGGGCCGAGTTCCGCGCCTGGCTCGCCGAGGCGCTGCCGGCCGGCTGGGTCGAGGCCGTCGAGGCCGGTGACGACGCCGCGCTCGAGAAGGTGAAGGCCGACTCCGGCTTCAACCCGTTCTCCTGGCAGGGCACCATCGGCCGCAGCCCCTTCTCGGCCCCGCTGTGGCCCAAGGAGTACGGGGGGATGTCGGGCGAGCCCTGGATGGTGCAGGTGGTCCGCTCCGAGCTCGTCCGCCACCGCCTCCCGACGGTGTCGATCAACCTCCTCGGCGTGGGCCTGGCCGGCCCCACCATCATCGAGCACGGCAGCGAGGCGCAGAAGGACCGCTACCTCCGCAAGATCCTCTCGGGCGAGGAGATCTGGTGCCAGCTCTTCAGCGAGCCGGGATCGGGCTCCGACCTCGCCTCACTGGCGACCCGGGCCGTCCGCGACGGCGACGAATGGGTGGTGAACGGCCAGAAGGTGTGGACGACCATCGCCCAATTCGCCAGCTTCGGGATGCTCCTCGCCCGCACCGACCCCGACGTGGCAAAGCACGAGGGGCTCACCTACTTCATCGTGGACATGAAGGCCCCCGGCGTGGAGGTGCGGCCCCTCAAGCAGCTGACGGGCTCCTCGGAGTTCAACGAGGTGTTCTTCACCGACGTCCGCGTCCCCGACGCCAACCGTGTGGGGGACGTCGGCGACGGTTGGCGCTGTGCCCGCACCACCCTCATGAACGAGCGGGCCGCCCTGGCCGGGATCTCCCTCGACCCCGTCTCCTTCGTGGGCGGGGTCCGCCGCGACCCCTGGACGGCCTTCCTCGAGGCCGTCCCCGACCGCCGCGACCCCCGCGTCCGCCAGCGCCTGGCCCAGATCTACATCGAGTCGGAGGTCAAGGAGATCACCGCCTTCCGGGCCAACTCGGCCCGCATGCGCGGCCAGCAGCCGGGGCCCGAGGGCGCCGTCAACAAGGTGTTCAACGCCGAGTTCAACCAGCGCCGCTCCGAGCTCACCATCGACGCCAACGGGATGCACGCCGTGGCCTGGGCGCCCGACGACAAGGCGGCGGAGTCCCTGGCCCACACCTTCCTCCGGGCCCGGGCCAACACCATCGAGGGCGGGACCTCGGAGGTGCTCCGCAGCCAGATGGCCGAGCGCATCCTCGGCCTGCCCCGCGACCCCGAGGTGGACAAGGGCGTCGCCTGGGTCGAGGTGAAGCGGAACTGACCGCCCCGTCGCCGCTCCGGTGCCCCGAGGCGTGAAGGGGGGCCCGGTGCGGGAAGGACAGCCTCTCGTGACCACGACACCGACGAGCCGTGCCCTGGCCCGGCGCTGGCGCGGCCAGCCCGGCCGGCTCGAGGTCTGGTACGCCACCTGGTCGGATCCCCGGGTCGGCGCCGGCGGCTGGGTGCACCACGAGCTCGTGGCACCCCGGGAGGGTGCGGCCTACGTCCACGGCTGGACGGCCCTCTTCCGGCCCCCGGCGCCGCCGCTCCTCGAGCGCTTCGGGCCGGCCCCCGTCGACGCCGACGGGCCCGGTGACGGGCCCGTGCCCGCCACCGAGGGGGCCTCCCTGGTGCCCCCCCGGCTCCGGGGGGCGCTGGGCCGGCTCGCCTGGGAGCTCGAGTGGACGCCGGCCGAGCCCGCCGGCGCCACGTTGTGGACCTTCCCGTCCTGGGCGTGGGACCGCGAGGTCCTGCCCGGGGCCCAGATCGTCCCCGTCCCCAGCGCGGCGTTCTTCGGGGCCGTCACCGTGGACGGCGAGCGCCTGGCGCTGTCGCCGGCGGCGCGCGGCGCCGTCGCCCACATCTACGGCCACGGCAACGCCGAGCGGTGGGGGTGGCTGCACGCCGAGCTCGGCGACGGCGACGTCCTCGAGGTCGTGGCCGCCACCAGCCGCCGGACCGTCCTCGACCGCCTCCCTCCGGCGCCGTTCCTCCAGCTCCGCCTGGGAGGGCGGGACTGGCCCCGGCGCCGGCTCGCCGCCGTGCCCCTCCTGCGTGCCGAGCTGGGCCTGCCCCGGTGGCGGGTGGCGGGGACGGTCGGGCGCTGGCGCCTCGGCGTCGAGGTCGAGCTCCCCGAGCACCAGACGGTGTCGGTCTCCTACACCGACCCCGACGGCGCCGGCGCCACCTGCGCCAACAGCGAGGTGGCCGACGCCGAGATCGTCCTCGAGCACCGTCGTGGCGGCCGGTGGCGGACGGCCCGGTCGTGGTCCCTCGAGGGGACCGCCCACGCCGAGATCGGCACCCGACCCTGAGAGGAGCGCCGTGGAGGAGACCCTGACGACCGCAGAGGACCCCTGGCGCCAGCCCCGGCAGGCCCCCCGGGTCCCCCCGGCGCGTGCCGAGACGCGGACGGGGCCCACGGAGTCAGGGCCGGCTCCCGCCGCCACGGGGCCGGCTCCCGCCGAGACGGCATCGGGCCACCCCGAGGTGCGCGCCGCCGTGCGCCGGGCCCGGGCGTCGGCGGGGGCGTGGGCGGCGGTGGCGCCCGAGGAGCGGGCCCGGCTGCTCCTCGGGGCCAGGGGGGCGCTGCTCGAGCGGCTCGACGAGGTCGTCGACACCGTGGTGGGCGAGACGGGGAAGCTGTCCTCGGAGACGGTGGTCAACGAGGTGCTGGTGGCCGCCGAGCTCATCACCTGGTACGCCCGTCACGCCCCGCGCCTGCTGCGCCCCAGGCGGGTGTCGACGGGACTGTTCGCCACCAAGCGCGCCGAGCGGCGGCGGGAGCCCCTCGGGGTGGTGGGCGTGATCAGCCCCTGGAACTATCCGCTCGTCCTCGCCCTCGGCCCGGTGGCCACCGCCCTCTTCGCCGGCAACACCGTCGTGCTGAAGCCGTCGGAGTTCGCCCCCGGGACGGGCCGGCTCGTGGGGGCCCTGTTCGCCGGGATCGAGGGGCATCCCGACCTCGTCCAGGTGGTGCCCGGGGGCGGCGAGGCCGGAGACGCCCTCGTCCGGGCCGACGTCGACAAGATCTGCTTCACCGGCTCGGTGTCGACGGGCACGGCCGTGATGCGGGCGGCGGCCGAGCGCCGGACGCCGGTCGTCCTCGAGCTCGGGGGCAAGGACCCGCTCATCGTCTGCGCCGACGCCGACGTGGAGCGCGCCGCCCGGGCGGCGGTGTGGGCCTCGTTCACCAACTGTGGCCAGACCTGCATCGGCACCGAGCGCGCCTACGTGGCGGCGCCGGTCGCCGACCGGTTCGTCGAGGCCGTGCTGGCGGTGACCGCCGGGCTGCGCCAGGCGCCCGACGGGGACGTGGGCGCCATGATCCACGAGGGCCAGGTGGCCGTGTCCGAGGCCCACGTGGCCGACGCCCGGGACAGAGGCGCCACCGTGGCCGCCGGGGGGCACCGCCTGGAGGTGGGCGGCCGCCCCGCCTTCGCCCCCACCGTCCTCCTCGACGTCGACCACTCCATGGTCGCCATGCGGGAGGAGACCTTCGGCCCGCTCCTGCCCATCATGGCCGTCGACGACGAGGCCGAGGCCCTGGCGCTCGCCAACGACTCGCCCTACGGCCTCGGGGCCTCGGTCTTCGGCCGGGACCCCGCCGTCGTCGAGCGCCTCGTGGGCGGCCTCCAGGCCGGGAGCGTGGCCGTGAACGACGTCATCGTCGGCTTCGCCGTCCCCGGCCTGCCTTTCGGGGGCTGGAAGGCGTCGGGGACCGGCGTCACCCACGGCGAGGAGGGGCTCCTCGAGCTCACCCGGTCGAAGGCCGTGGTCTACGACCGGGCCGGGCTGCGGCGCGAGCCCATGTGGATGCCGGTGCCGGGCTGGCTGGAGCCGTCGCTGCGGCGGGCGCTGCCCCTGCGCTACCGGGCCGGCGACCTGCTCCGGCGGCAGTTCGCCGGGAGGAAGGCTCTCTGACTGATCCGTCAGTCTGCTGGTAGCGTCCCCGGCCGTGCCCCGGACCTCCTCCGCTCCCGCCTCCGCCGCCGACCGGCCGGCCCGGGCGGTGCGGCGGGCCATGAGCGACCGGGACAAAGAGGAGCGGCGGGGCGAGATCCTGGCTGCCGCCAAGAGGGTGTTCGCCCGCAAGGGCTACCACGCCACCACCATCGCCGAGATCGCCAAGGAGGCGGCGCTCTCCTACGGGTCGATCTACTGGTACTTCGACTCGAAGGACGCCCTCTTCCACGAGCTCATGGAGTCCGAGGGCCAGGCCCTGCGCCGCCACGTCCACGAGGCCCTGGCCACGCCGGCGGCCGGGTCGCCCGAGGCACCCTTCCGGGCCGCCGTGCAGGCCACCTTCGAGTTCTTCGAGGCCGACCGGGCCCTCGTGAAGCTGCTGTTTCGCGACTCGTACTCGCTCGGCGACCGCTTCGAGAAGCACCTCTTCGGCATCTACGAGGGCTTCATCGGCGACATCGAGCAGATCGTCGCCGACGCCGAGCGCCGGGGCATCGTCGTCGACCACCCGCCCAGGCTGGTGGCGGTCTCGGTGGCGGCCCTCATCGGCCAGATCGCCCACCGGCGCGTCGTGACCGACGACGGGCTTCCGGCGGCGGTGGTGGCCGACTTCGTGGTCTCCCTGCTGCTCAACGGCCTGCTCCCCCGCTGAGCGCCCCGAGGCCCGACCCGGTGGACGAGGACCGCACCCCCGTGCTCGTGGCCTGGGGCCAGTGCACCGAGCGCGACCGGCCCATGTCGGCCCTGGCCCTCATGGCCCGCGCCGCCGAGTCCTGCCTGTCGGGCGCCCCGGGGCTGGCCCGGGCCGTCGAGCAGGTGTCGGTGGTCCACGTGCTCTCGCCCGTCCCCGCCGCCCCGGCCGCCGCCCTGGCCCGGCGGCTCGGGCTGGCGCCGCAGCGGACCGAGGTCAGCACCATCGGGGGCAACTCGCCGCAGTGGCTCGTCAACCGGGCCGCCGCCGACGTCGCCGCCGGCCGGCTGTCGGCGGCCCTCGTGGCCGGGGCCGAGGTGCAGCGGTCGGCCAAGCTCGGCCTGGAGGCCGGCGTCGAGCCCGAGGACGAGGGGCTCGAGCCCGACCCCGTGGTCGGCGACGACCGGGCCGGGGTGGGGCGCGCCGAGCTCGACGCCGGGCTCATCGCCCCCGTGCACGTCTACGCCCTCTTCGAGAGCGTCCTCGCCCACCGGGCCGGTCGCGACCCGGCCGCCCAGCGCCTCGCCCTCGGTGCGCTCATGGCGCCCTTCACGGCGGTGGCCGCCGCCCAGCCGGCGGCCTGGTTCCCGACGCCGCGCACCCCCGAGGAGCTCGCCGAGCTCGGCCCCGACAACCGCCTGGTGGCCGAGCCCTACCCCAAGCGGATGTGCGCCGTCCTCGGCGTCGACCAGGCCGCCGCCGTCCTCGTCACCTCCCTGGGGGTGGCCCGGCGGGCCAAGGTGGACGAAGGTGCGGTGTTCTGCCTGTCGGGGGCGGAGGCCAACGACGTCTGGTTCCCGACGGCCCGACCCGACCCCGGCACCTCCCCGGCCATCGCCGCCGCCGGCCGCGCCGCGCTGGAGGCGGCCGGGACCGGCGTCGACGACGTGGCCGCCTTCGACCTCTACTCCTGCTTCCCCTGCGCCGTGCAGATGGCCGCCGACGCCCTCGGGCTCGGTCTCGACGACGCCAGGGGCTTCACCGTCACCGGGGGCCTGCCCTACTTCGGCGGCCCCGGCAACGACTACACCCTCCACGCCATCGCCACCATGGCCGAACGCCTGCGGCGCACCGGGGGCACCGGGCTCGTGACGGGACTGGGCTGGTACGCCACCAAGCACGCCGTGGGCCTCTACGGCACGGCCCCGCCCCCCCGCGGCTGGCGCCCGGGGGACACCGCCGCCGCCCAGGCCGCCATCGACGCCGGCGCCGTCGAGATCGCCTCCGACGCCCTGGGCGCCGCCACCGTCGTGGCCGGCACCGTCGTGGCCGGCCGGGACGGGGCCCCGACGGCGGCCCCGGTCATCGCCCGGCTCCCCGACGGCCGCCAGATCGCCGCCGCCGCCGAGGAGGACCAGCTCGGGAGCCTGGCCGGCCAGGACCTGGTGGGACGGCGGATCACCCTCACGGGGCCACTGCCCCGGTTCCGCCTGGCCGGCTGAGGGCCGCGCGGGACAGACTCGCCCGAGCCAGGGGCGACGAGCACACCACCGGAAGGAGCGGGCATGTCCGCAGTCGAGCGTGAGCGGCGGGGTCGGGTCGAGATCCTCACCATCAACCGGCCCGAAGCGAGGAACGCCATCAACGGCGACGTGACCGCCGCCATGGGCGCCGCGCTCGACGAGCTGGCCGAGGACGACGGCTGCTGGGTCGTCGTCCTCACCGGCAGCGGGGACAAGTCCTTCTCGGCCGGCATGGACCTGAAGGCGTTCGCCTCGGGTCAGGGGGCGGGCATCATCGACGCCAACGGCTTCGCCAGCGTCACCCGCCGGTCGTTCCCCAAGCCCCTCATCGCCGCCGTGAACGGCCCGGCCCTGGCGGGCGGCTGCGAGATCATGCTCTCCTGCGACCTGGTGGTAGCCGCCGACCACGCCATCTTCGGCGTCCCCGAGGTGAAGCGGGGGCTCATCGCCGGCGCCGGGGGGCTGCTCCGGCTCCCCCGCCGCATCCCCCGGGCCGTGGCCCTCGAGCTGGCCCTCACCGGGGAGCCCATCGACGCCGCCCGGGCGCTGGCCGTCGGCCTCGTGAACCGCGTCGTCCCGGGGGCGACGGTCCTCGAGGAGGCGGTGTCGCTGGCCGAGCAGATCGCCGCCAACGCCCCGCTCGCCGTCCGCTACTCGAAGCGGGTCATGCTCGAGAGCGCCGATCTCGCCGAGAAGGACGCCTGGGGGCTCAACGACAGCACCTTCTCCGACATCTTCACCTCGGCCGACGCCATGGAGGGTGCCGTCGCCTTCGCCGAGAAGCGCGCCCCCAACTGGCAGGGCAAGTAGCCGCCGCCGGCCCCGTGCTCGGCACCGCCCACCTGGCCGGCGCCCTCGACGGGCTCCGCCTGTCGCTCCACGTCCTCGCCGCCGCCGTCTGGGTGGGCGGGCAGGTGACCCTGGCCGGCCTCGTGCCCGCCGCCCGGAAGGTGGGGCCCGAGGCCCCCCGCACCCTGGCCCGGGCCTTCGCCCGCCTCCAGTGGCCCGCCTACGCGGTCCTCCTGGCCACCGGCGTCTGGAACGTGGGGGCGGTGGGCTCGGACGCCCACGGGGCCTGGCAGGCCGTGCTCGGGGCCAAGATCGCCGTGGTGCTCCTGTCCGGCCTGGCGGCGGGGCTCCACACCAGGACCCGCAGCCGCCGGGCCCTCGCCGTCTGGGGCGCGGTGGCGGGGACCTCGTCGGTGGCCGCCTTGGTCATGGGGGTCTTCCTGGCCGGCTGAGAGGCGACGGGGGCGGTTCGGGCCGGCGGGTCTAGGCTTGGAGACCTCAGGTGCGGGTCCCCGTCAAAGGCGGGGAGAAGAAGGGAAGAGCGCCGTGCACCCAGTCTTCGCTGACGTTTTCGGTGGCTACGACATCTTGATCGTCCTCATCGTGGTGGCGCTGGTCTTCGGCGGGAGCCAGCTGCCGAAGCTGGCACGTTCCCTGGGCAGCGCCCACTCGGAATTCAAGAAGGGCGTCGCAGAGGGCGCCGGCGGCCTCACCGAGGGTCCGGCGAAGGACTCCGGGCCGGCGCCGAGCCCGAGTAGCACCGACTCGACCCCGTAAGGCACCCCGCACCGGGGACGAGGCGGGGCCGTAGGCTCGGACGCTGCCGAGCCGGGAGGGCCTCGTGACCGACGACGTGCTGGAGATCGCCGACCGGCTCTGGCGCGGCGAGATCGACATCGCCTCGCAGCACCCGGTGAGCGGCTACCTCGGCGGACTGGCCGAGGTGGGCGACGGCGTCGCCTTTCTCCCCTCCTTCGCCAACGTCTCGGCCTTCGCCACCGGCGACGGCCTCGTGCTCGTCGACACCGGCTCGAGCTTCGTGGCCGAGGCCGTGCACGGCACGCTCCGGGGATGGTCGCCGGCGCGGCTCCACACCGCCGTCTACTCCCATGGCCACATCGACCACGTCTTCGGGGTGCCGGTGTGGGAGGCCGAGGCGCAGGCGCGGGGCTGGCCGGCCCCCGAGGTGGTCGCCCACCAGGCCCTCCCCGCCCGCTTCGACCGCTACGTGGCCACCGCCGGCTACAACGAGGTGATCAACCAGCGGCAGTTCGGCGTCCCCGGCCTGCGGTGGCCCACCGAGTACCGCTACCCCGACCGAACCTACGCCGAGCGGCTCGACCTCGAGGTCGGCGGCCTGGGCTTCGAGCTCCACCACGCCCGGGGCGAGACCGACGACCACACCTGGACCTGGGTGCCCCACCACCGGGTGCTGTGCTGCGGGGACCTCTTCATCTGGGCCTCCCCCAATGCCGGGAACCCCCAGAAGGTCCAGCGGTATCCGAAGGAGTGGGCGGACGCCCTCCGGGAGATGCTGGCCCTCGAGCCCGAGGTGCTCCTCCCCGGCCACGGCTTCCCCGTCGTCGGGGCCGGGCGGGTCCGCCAGGCCCTCACCGACACCGCCGAGCTGCTCGAGTCCCTCGTCGACCAGACCCTCGCCCTCATGAACGCCGGCGCCCGGCTGGACGAGGTCCTCCACAGCGTCCGGCCTCCCGCCGCCCTCATGGACCGGCCGTATCTCCAGCCCGTCTACGACGAGCCCGAGTTCGTGGTTCGGAACCTGTGGCGGCTCTACGGCGGGTGGTGGGACGGGAACCCGGCCTCGCTCAAGCCGGCCCCCGAGGCCTCCCTGGCCGCCGAGCTCGCCGCCCTGGCCGGCGGCCCCGCCGTGCTGGCCGGGCGCGCCGAGACGCTGGCATCGGGCGGAGGGGACGGCGACGGCGAGGAGCAGTCCATGCGGGTCGCCTGCCACCTGGCCGAGCTCGCCGCGCTCGCCGCCCCCGAGGACACCGGTGTCCAGCGGGTGCGGGCCGCCGTGTTCGGGGCGGCCGCCCGCCGCGCCACCTCGACCATGGCCAAGGGCGTCTTCAACTGGGCCGCCCGCGAGTCGGCGACCAGGGCCGACGGGGACGCGCCCGAGGCCTCCTGACAGGGCGACCCGGGCCTCGCCGCCAACTACTACCGGGCGCGCACCGTTGGCTAAGGTCGCCTGCCGTGCACGCCCCGACTGCCCGCCCGGTCCTGGCCGGGCGCCGCCGGCGCATCCTGCTCGCCCTCACCGCCGCCGCCCTGCCGGTGGTTCTCGGGGGCTGCCAGCTGCCCACCTTCCTGGGCTTCCGGGGCTCGACGGCCCAGGGCCGGGACGAGTTCCAGCTCTACGCCGGGACCTTCATCGCCGCCATCGTGGTGGGCGTCCTCGTCGGAGGGCTCATCCTGTGGTCGGTGGTCCGCTACCGGCGCCGGTCGGAGGACATGCCCCGGCAGTTCCAGTACCACATCCCCCTCGAGATCACCTACACGATCGTCCCGGTCCTCATCGTCCTCGTCCTCTTCGGCTTCACCGTCGTGACCGAGAACAGCGTCGACGCCGTCGTGAGCCACCCGGCCACCGTCGTGGACGTCTACGCCTTCCAGTGGGGCTGGGAGTTCGACTACCCCTCCCACCACGTGGTGATCCAGGCGGGCACCACCACCGACCCCGACCCGGTGGGCCCCCAGGGCGTCTCGGGCCCGGCCTGCCACCCGGCCCAGTGGTGCCTCGGCCCCGGCCTCGTCCTCCCCGCCGGCCAGACGGCCAGGATCGAGCTGCGGTCACGCGACGTGGTCCACGGCTTCTACGTGCCGGAGTTCAACTTCTCCCGCTACGCCCAGCCGGGGGTGCTGAACGAGTTCGACTTCACCGTGGACAAGCCCGGCGTCTACCGGGCCCAGTGCGCCCAGTTCTGCGGCCTGTACCACTCGCTCATGCTCTTCCACGTCGTGGCCATGCCTCCGGCCGCCTTCCAGGCCTGGCTGTCCTCGGAGCAGTCGTCCCAGCACCCCACCGCCAGCAGCACCCAGTAGGCACGGAGCACGACCGCCCATGACCGTCCTCGCCGAACGACCAGTCGTCCACCACGAGCCCGAGCACCACGGCGGGCCCACCGGGATCCTCAAGTGGATGACGAGCACCGATCACAAGGTGATCGGGATGAACTACATCGTCACGTCGCTCGTCATGTTCTTCTTCGCCGGGATCATGGCCCTCGTGGTGCGGGCCCAGCTCACGAGCCCCAGCGGGGCGGTGGTGAGCCCGCAGCAGTTCAACGAGCTGTTCACCATGCACGGCAGCCTGATGCTGTACCTGTTCGCCGGGCCCTTCGCCTTCGGGGGCCTGGCCAACTACATCTGCCCGCTCCAGGTGGGGGCCCCCGACATGGCCTTCCCCCGCCTGAACGCCCTCTCCTACTGGCTGTACCTGAGCGGGTCGATCACCATGCTCCTCGGTTTCATGGTGACCGGTGGGGCAGCGGCGTTCGGCTGGGTCGCCTACGCCCCGCTGTCCTCGGTGGCCTTCTCCCCCGGCAGCGGGGGCGACCTGTGGATCCTCTCCCTGGGCCTCACCGGGTTCTCGGCCATCTTCACCGGCGTGAACCTCGTCACCACCATCTTCTACCTGCGGGCACCGGGGATGACCATGTTCCGGATGCCCATCTTCACCTGGAACATGCTGGTGACGGCCATCCTCATCCTGATCGCCTTCCCGGTCCTCACCGCGGCGATGGTCTTCCTGTTCTGCGACCGACACTTCGGCACCCACATCTACTCGGTGTCCGGTGGTGGGGTTCCCGTGCTTTACCAGAACCTCTTCTGGTTCTTCGGCCATCCCGAGGTCTACATCCTGGCCCTGCCCTACTTCGGCATCGTGACCGAGACCATCCCGGTGTTCTCCCGCAAGCCCCTCTTCGGCTACAAGGGCATGGTCTTCGCCACCATGGCCATCGCGGCGCTGTCCACGGGGGTGTGGGCGCACCATATGTTCACCACCGGGACGGTGCTCCTCCCCTTCTTCTCCCTGCTGTCGCTCCTCATCGCCGTCCCCACGGGCATCAAGTTCTTCAACTGGATCGGCACCATGTGGCGGGGGTCGCTCGTCTTCAACACGACGATGCTGTTCTCGGTGGGATTCCTCTTCGCCTTCCTCATGGGGGGCCTGACCGGGGTCATGCTGGCCATGCCCCCCATCGACTTCGCCACCCACGACACCTACTTCGTGGTGGCCCACTTCCACCAGGTGCTCTTCGGAAGCGCCGTGTTCGCCGGCTTCGCCGGCTTCTACTTCTGGTACCCGAAGTTCTTCGGCCGGATGTACAACGAAGCCCTCGGCAAGTGGCACTTCTGGCTGCTCTTCATCGGATTCTGGGTGACCTTCCTGCCCCAGTACGACCTCGGCCTGAAGGGCATGCCCCGGCGCATCGCCACCTACCCGGCCGACCTGGGCTGGCAGCCCCTCAACGTCGTGTCGACCATCGGCGCCTACATCATCGGCGTCTCGTTCCTCTTCTTCCTGGCCAACCTGTGGGTGTCGTGGCGCAAGCCGGTGGCGGCCGGGGACAACCCCTGGGACGCCCATGCCCTCGAGTGGTTCGCCACCTCGCCGCCGGCGCACCACAACTTCACCAAGCTCCCCCCGGTGCGCTCGGAGCGTCCCGTGTGGGACTTCCACCACCCCGACGCCGTCACCATCCGCCACGGAGGAAACGGCCACGGGCGGCTCGGCACCGGGGCCGACCGGACCGCCGGCAGCGCCGCGGACTAGGAGGACTCTTCGTGCGGATCGAAGCGCTGTTCCTGCTCGGCGTGGCCGCCTTCTTCGGCAT
>JAGWNV010000235.1 GCA_028872975.1 Acidobacteriota bacterium | reverse complement strand
GGCGAACGGGTGGGCGTCGTGCGCGGCGGCCAGGTCCGGCCTCTGCGCGCCGGTGTCACCATGCTCGAGCTCCTCGCCCGCAGTGGCGGCGACCTCGTGGCGGCGGCCGAGGCCGCCGGCGACGACCGGGCCGCCGCCCGGGGCATCGAGACGGTGCACCTCCTCGCCCCCCTGCCCCGGCCGGCGACGGTGCGCGACTTCATGACCTTCGAGTCGCACGTGGCGGGCGTGCGTGGCCCGGACCGTCCCGTCCCCGACCAGTGGTACGAGGCGCCCGCCTTCTATTTCACGAACCCCGACGCCGTGCTCGGGCCGGCCGACCCCGTGCCCGTGCCACCGGGCTGTGAGCTGTTCGACCTCGAGCTCGAGGTGGCCGCCGTGATCGGGCGGGAGGTGGCCGATCCCACCCCCGAGGAGGCCGAGACGGCGATCGCCGGCTACACGATCCTCATCGACTGGTCGGCGCGCGACGTCCAATGGGCCGAGATGCAGGTGGGGCTGGGCCCGGCCAAGGGCAAGGACGGCGCCACCACCCTGGGCCCCGTCCTTGTCACCGCCGACGAGGTGGCCCGGTGGCGGTCGGGGACGTCGTTCGCGCTGGAGATGGAGGCGCTCGTGAACGGCGCGCCCATCGGCGGCGACTCGCTCGACTCCATGGCCTACTCCTTCGGCGACATGGTGGCCTACGCGGCGCGCGGCACGAGGGTCCGCCCCGGGGACGTGCTGGGGTCGGGGACCTGCGGGGGCGGCTGCCTGGCCGAGCTGTGGGGTCGGCAGGGTTTCGGGGCCCACCCGCCGCTGCGCCCCGGCGACGAGGTGACGGTGCGGGTCGAGGCCCTCGGCGCCATGACGCTCCACGTCGTCGGCGGCGTGGCGCCGGTGCCGGTGGGCCCCGCCCGGCGGGGTCGCCCTCGCTCCTGAGGAGGGGCCTTCAGCCGCCGAGCGCCCGGCGGACGTCGTGCAGGCGCTCGGGGACGATGCGCCACCACGTCCACCGGCCCCGGCGCTCGCCGGCCAGAAGCCCGGCGTCGGCGAGGATCTTGGTGTGGTGGGAGACGGTGGGCTGGCTCCGCCCGAGCGGCCCCTCGAGGTCGCACGAGCAGACCTCGCCCCGGGCCGCCACCAGCGAGAACAGCCGGAGCCGCACCGGGTCGGCCAGGGCGGCCAGGACCTGGGCCAGCCCGGTGGCGTCGGCCTCCCCGAGCGGAGCCTCGACGACCGACCCGCAGCAGCCGACGGTGGTGGCGGCGGCGCCCGTCCGGTCGGCCCTCGTGCCCATGGTCACCTCCCGGCCGGTGCCCTCTCGGCCCGGCCGACCGTCCCATCGATGATGCTCGATCTTAGAGCGGCCCGCCGGCGGCGGCGTGGGGGGACCCCAGCGCGGGCAGGTCGTTATTGCTTCCAGGTCGCATTTAAGCTACGAACGTGGCGACCGCGCCGCCCCCGGAGGTCCCGCTGCCCGCCGAGCCCCGCACCGCCCCGACCCTGCGCCCGCCCTCGACCCGCCGGGGCCTCACCGGCGGCGAACGGCGCCGTCTCGGCGCCATGGCGGCGGTCATCGTGGCCCTCCACGCCGTGGGCTGGGGCGTCTTCGCCCTCGTGATCCTGCCCCATCACTACCGGCTCCTCGGCCTCGGGGTGGCGGTGACGGCCTACACCCTCGGCATGCGCCACGCCTTCGACGCCGATCACATCTCGGCCATCGACAACACCACCCGAAAGCTCATGTCGGAAGGCGACCGGCCCCTCGGCGTCGGCTTCTTCTTCTCACTGGGCCACTCCACCGTGGTGGTGGGGCTCGGGATCGTCATCACCTTCGCCGCCCAGGCCGTCTTCCACGCCGTGAAGAACCCCCATTCGGTGCTCGAGCAGGGCGGCGGCGTCTTCGGCACAGCCATCTCGGGCCTCTTCCTGTACGTCATCGCCGCGCTCAACGTCGTGATCCTCGTAGGGATCGTCCGGGTCTTCCTGGAGATGCGACGGGGCCGCTACGACGAGGAGACCCTCGAGGCCCAGCTCAACTCGAGGGGCCTGCTCTTCCGGTTCTTCGGGCGGCTCATGCGCTCGATCCACTCCTCGTGGCAGATGTACCCCCTCGGGATCCTCTTCGGCCTCGGCTTCGACACGGCGACCGAGATCGCCCTGTTGGCCGCCACCGCCGGGGCGGCCACCTCGCACCTGCCCTGGTACAGCGTGGTGTGCCTCCCCATCCTCTTCACCGCCGGGATGACACTGCTCGACACCGTGGACGGGACGTTCATGAACTTCGCCTACGACTGGGCCTTCGCCCGGCCCGTCCGGAAGGTCTATTACAACATCGTGATCACCGGGCTGTCGGTGTTCGTGGCCTTCTTCATCGGCACGGTGGAGATCGTGGGGCTCGTCGCCACCGAGGCGAAGCTCCGCGGCGGCCTCTGGAACTGGGCGGCCAACTTCGACATCAACCGGGCCGGTTTCATCATCGCCGGGGCCTTCGTGGTCGTGTGGCTGGCGGCGGTCTCGATCTGGCACTGGGGCCGCGTCGAGTCCCGGTGGGAGGCCGCCGCCGCTCGCGGGTCGGCCGTCGGCGCCTGACCCTGCCGCCGCTCAGGAGCCGGCCGGCGTCACCGAGGCGGCGTTGGGCACCGGCGACGAGAACCGGCCGGCCGGGCCCTGGCCGAAGAGGTGGAAGAGGTTCGCCATCATCTTGCGCAGGACCGGGGCGGCGCAGCTCGTCGTCGACGAGGGGCAGTCGGCCATCTGGGCGATCCACTGGACGGTGCCGGCGTCGAAGGACCCGGCCTTGCTGTCGGGATTCGTGAAGTAGGTCACGTCCGAATAGGTCTTGCCGTCCCAGCTGCCCTGGTTCGTGTAGGTGTCGCTCAGCGACAGCGGCGAATGGGCGCAGACCTGGAGGTCGGACGGACCGCTGTTGCCCGGCGCCAGGTGGTCGATGTCGGAGGCGATCACGCCGGGCACCGAGGCGCCGTCCTGCAGCCCGGTGCCGGCGAAGATCCATGCCGAGGAGTCGAAGACCACGAGCGGCTGAGGTGCGGTGCCGGGGGCCAGGTACCCGGAGTAGAGCTGGCCCACGAGGTGGGTCTCCGGCCAGCTGCTCGGTGGCGAGCTCCAGGTGTTGCCGGTCACCTGCATGGGGTCGCCCTTGCCGTTCAGGGGATCGGCGGTCGAGTCCCGGTAGTCGACCTCCTCCTGGTCGGGCCCGAGGGGCGACGCCTGGAGCCGGGCGTGGCGCAGCACCGCGGCCGAGCCGAGGAAGATCATGTTGACGCCGTGGTCGAAGGCGTCCTGGGCGCCCTTTCGCTCCCCGTAGGTCCACAGCTCGTCGTGACCCAGGGACACGAGGGCCCGGTGCTGGCCGACGAAGGACGGGTGGGCGTCGATGGTGACGTCGCTGGCGTAGGTGACGTCGAGGCCCTGCTGCTCGGCCCATTCGACGAGCGGGTACTCGAGGGTGAGGAAGTCCGAGGCGCCGAAGCCGGTGGCGAAGGGACGGTCGAAGGAGACGACCCGGGCCCGGTTGCACGGCGGGTAGGTCCCCGACCCCGGTGGGCAGTCCCCGTGGCCGCCGTAGAAGGTGTAGCCCCCGCCGTAGGTGTTCCAGCCCTCCTCGGTGAGCGACCGGTTCATGACCAGGTAGGTGGCCTGGCTAGCGGGGTCCCACACCACGAGCAGCACGTAGGCCTGCTGGCCCCCGCTGCCCACCAGCTTGAGCAGGTAGTCGCCCGCCGGCCAGGCCCCCGTGACCGGCACGGTGAGCGATCGGGCCCAGTTGTCACAGGCCACCATGTTCGTCCCGGCCGTGAGCGGGCAGGCGGGCTGGGAGACGCCGGCGACCTCGGGCGAGGCCCAGATCTGGCGGCCGCCGGTCCCCTGGTACCAGCCCATCCGGTAGGCGACGACGTGGAAGGTCGCCGCCGTCGTCGAGACGTACAGCCCGACCCGGTCCCCCGCCGCCGCGTAGGTGCTGTCGGCGAACCCCTCGATGAACGGCGGCCCCGGGCTCGTGATCTGCCACGCTGTGGTGCCCGGGCGTGCGTTCTCGGCGACGACGGCCGCCGACTGCACCCCGGCCGGCCCCAGCCACGTGGCCGGGTCGGGCGCCTTGGCCCGCGTCGAGCCGGTGGGGCGACGTGGCGGGCCGGCCTCGTGGTCGCTGTGCCCGCCGCTCGTGGCCACGTAGGCCCCGGCGGCGCCCCCGGCCGCCACCAGGACGGCGAAGGCGAGGAGCACCACATGCGGCGACGGCAAGGTCCTCTTGGGGCGTCCACGCACGGCCGGATGATACCGGGGGCGCGTGTCGGCTAACCCTGCGCCACCGCGCTTTTCTCCCCCCTGAGGACGGGCAGCAGCGCTTCCGGCGGGAGC
>JAGWNV010000234.1 GCA_028872975.1 Acidobacteriota bacterium | reverse complement strand
TCCCACGACGACGTCGGCGCCGCCCACCTCGGCGAGCGCCCTCGGGACCACCGAGCAGTACGGCTACGGGGAGCTGGCCGTCCGGCTCACGGTGAGCGGGTCGAAGATCACCGACGCGCAGGTCGTAGGCCTGCAGACCGCCGAGAGCTACTCCCAGCAGATCGCCGACCAGGTGATCCCCTACCTCCGTCGCGAGGTGCTCTCGGTGCAGAGCGCCCAGATCGACGCCATCTCGGGCGCCACCTACACGAGCCAGGCATACGCCCTCTCGGTCCAGTCGGCGCTCGACCAGCTCCACCGCCAGTGACCGTCGCGCCCCCGTCCGGCGACGGCGGCGGGGGCGGCGACCTCGTCCACGTCGAGCCGGTCATGGGGACCGTCGTCTCCTTCCGGCTCCGCCCGGGGCGTGCCGGCACCACCGCCGCCCAGGGTGCCGTGGCGACCGCCTGTCGCCGGCTCCACGAGCTCGACGCCGTCTTCAGCACCTGGGATGCCGCCAGCCCGGTGAGCAGGTTCCGCCGCGGCGAGGTGGCCGTGGCCGAGGCCCCCGCCGAGCTGGCGCGTGTGCTGGCGCTGTGCGAGGAGATCCGGGGTGCCTCGGGCGGATGGTTCGACCCCTGGGCCCTCCCCGGCGGCGTCGACCCCACCGGGATGGCCAAGGGGTGGATCGTCGAGCAGGCGCTGGCCCTGGTGCGCGCCGCCGGCGTGGAGGCGGCGCTCCTCAACGCCGGCGGCGACGTGGCCGGCTTCGGCGGCGCCGGCGGTGGGCCCTGGCGGGTGGGCATCCGACATCCCTGGCGCGCCGACGCCCTGGCCTGCGTCGTGGCCCTCGAGTCGGCGGTGGCCACCTCGGGGAGCTACGAGCGCGGCCCGCACCTCGTCGATCCGCGCAGGGGGGAGCCCGTGGTGGCCTGCGCTTCGGCCACGGTGTGCGGGCCCAGCCTGGCCTGGTGCGACGGCCTCGCCACCGCCCTCGCCGTCGGGGGCGCCGACGCGCTGGCACGGATCGACGCGCTCGACGGCTACGAGGGCTACCTGATCGAGCTCGACGGCACCGAGCGTGCCACGCCGGGCATGCCCTTCGTTTCCACGCAGGACGACGCACGCGACCGCGGGGCCCCGCCCGGTCAGTAGCGTCTCGCGGCGATGACGGGCTCGCCGGCACCCCCGGACCTGGTGCCGGCCCGGCGGCTGCACGGGCAGGAGGTCCTCCTCGTCCTGGGGCTCTCGCTCGGCACCTCGGCGCTCTACGCCGTGCTCGACCTGGCCCGCACGCTGAGCTCGGGCAAGGGCCTTCGGGCGCAGCACGCCGTGATCACGGCGTCGGCGACCCCCAACGGCACCCTGGACCTCTTCTACCAGCTCCTCGGCATCGCCTACGCCCTCGTCCCTGTCCTGCTCGTCCTCCACTTCCTGCGACGGGGCGGCGAGACGGCCGGCGCCATCGGGCTCGACGACCGGCGGCCGGGCCGGGAGGCGGCCTGGGGGGCCGGCCTGGCCGGCGCCGTCGGCGGTGCCGGCCTCGGGCTCTACCTGGCGGCGTACGCGCTGGGCCTCGACGTGCGGGTCGTGCCCACGGACCTCCCTCCCAGCTGGTGGCGCGTCCCGGTCCTGCTCCTCGCCTCAGCCCAGAACGGCGTCCTCGAGGAGGTCGTGGTGTGCGGCTTCCTGCTGCACCGCCTGCGCCAGCTGGCCTGGAGCGACGACCGGGCGCTTCTCACCAGCGCGGTCCTGCGGGGCGGCTACCACCTCTACCAGGGCGTGGGCGGTTTCCTCGGCAACGCCGCCATGGGGCTTCTCTTCGGCCGGCTCTTCCAGCGCCAGGGCCGCCTCGGCCGACTGGTCCTCGCCCACTCCCTCATCGACGCCGGCGCCTTCGTCGGCTACGTCTACCTGAAGGGGAAGGTCTCGTGGCTCCCTTGAGTACGCAGCGGCGCCGGCGGCGGCGGGCCGCCGCCACAGGCGCCCTGGCGGTCGTCGTGGCGGCGTTCGTCCTCGACGCCTGCGCCATCCCGCCCGTCGGCACGCTGCCGAGCCTCCGCTCCCCGCTCGAAGCGCCCCCCACCATCGCCGGGCGGGCCCCCGTCCACGGGGCGCTCAGGGCGCCGGGCGGGCCGTTCCTCTACGACAGCGCCGGGCGCGTCGTCATCCTCCACGGCGTGAACGCCGTATACAAGCACCCGCCCTACGAGCTCTACCCCGACCCCGGCAAGCCGTGGAACTTCGACGCCTCCGACGCCTCGCTCATGGCCCGCCTCGGCTTCGACGTCGTGCGCCTGGGGATGACCTGGCGGGGTCTCGAACCGGGAACGGCACCCAGCAACGACCCCGCCATCTGCTCCCGGGGGGCGCCCGGTGACCCGGGGCAGTTCGACCAGGGCGTCCTCGACCGCTACCTCGGGCACCTCGCCCAGACCGTGAACCTCCTCGGCCGCTATCACATCTACACGATCCTCGACATGCACCAGGACGTCTACAACGAGGCCTTCGACGGGGAGGGGGCGCCCAACTGGGCGGTGTGCACCAACGGCCTTCCCAACGTCGACCCGCCCGGCCGGTGGTCGCTCAATTACGGCACCGCCGCCGCCGGCGCCGCGTTCCGCCACTTCTGGACCAACGACGTCCAGGGCGACCTCCAAGGCGAATTCGACCGGGTCTGGGCGGCGGTGGCGGGCTACTTCCGGTCCAACCCGTGGGTGCTCGGCTACGACCCGTTCAACGAGCCCTTCTCCACCTCGCTCGTCACGGTGGGAGACGAGCACTTCGACGACCAGTTGACGTGCTTCTACACCGGGCGTCTCTACGTGACGCCCCCGGTCAAGGGCGGCCCCTCGCTCCCCTGCCCACCACAGGTCCCGGCCACCGGCGTCGTCCCGACCATCCTCGGCGCCGACCCCGCGCACCTCGTCCTCTACGAGCCCGACGTCTACGGCGCCCGCGGAGCCCCCAACTTCGTCGGGCCCATGCACTTCCCGCGTCTCGTCTTCAACGTGCACATCTACTGCGGCTACCGCAGCCCCGTCACCGGGAACCCGACCAACCTCGTCGCCTGCGCCGCCCAGGACGCCCGCTCGCTCGCCACCCGCGCCGAGGACCGTCTCGACCTCGCCTCTCCGGCCCAGCCGTCGGGACCGGCCTGGCTGGTGAGCGAGTTCGGGGCGACCTCGGACCCCACGCTGCTGCGCGACTTCGCCAACCACCTGGACCACCACCTGGTCGGGTGGGTCTACTGGGCCTGGAAGTTCTACGCCGATCCGACCGGGAGCGCGGCGGAGTCCCTGGTGATGGCCGACGGCCGGCTGCGGTCCACGGCGACGGAGCTGTCACGGGCCTATCCCGAGGCCGTGGCGGGCCGGCCCACCCTGATCTCCTCCGATCCGGCCACCGGGGCCTTCGACCTCGCCTACGTGGCGAACCACGCCTCGCCGGCCCCCACCGTCGTCTTCCTGCCCACCGCCCTCCACTATCCGGGCGGCTACTGCGCCAGGGCCACCGGGGCCCGCGTGGTCTCCGCGGGTGGGAGCCGCCTCCTCGAGGTGCGCAACGACCCTCACGCCAAGGACGTGACGGTCTCGGTCGTGCCCGGCTCCTGCGACTGAGGGAGCCGGGCCCGGCGATCAGCGCCGGCGCGCCACGCGGGCGGGGTTGCCCATCGCCACCACACCGGCGGGGAGGTCGGCGGTGACGACGGAACCCGCACCAACGACGGTGTCGGAGCCGACGGTGACCCCGGGCAGCACGACCACCCCGCCCCCGAGCCAGACGTTGTCGCCGATGGTGACGGGCTCGGCCGCCTCCCACTTCGCCCGCCGCCGCTCGGGGTCGAGGGGATGCGTCGGGGTGAGCAGCTGGACGTAGGGACCGATCTGCACGTCGTCGCCGATGACGATGGGGGCCACGTCGAGGGCGACGAGCCCGTAGTTGACGAAGGTGCGCGCCCCGACGCTGATCTGGAAGCCGTAGTCGCAGTAGAACGGCGGCCGGATCTCGCTGTCCACGCCGAAGCTCCCGAGCAGCTCCTCGAGGATGCGCCGCCGTTCCCGGCCCGCCGTCGCCGCCGTGCGGTTGAAGGCGTCCTGGAGCCACCGCGCCCGGAGCGAGTCGGCGGCGATCTCGGGGTCGTCGGCGAGGTAGTCCTCTCCCGCCCGCATCCGGTCGCGCATGCTCGGCGCGTCCCGCTCCGACCCACTCTCCTCGCCGGCTGACACGGCCCTCAGCCTGCCCCATGACGGCCCGGGCGGGGCGGTCCGCCCCCGGCGTGGCCCTCGGCGGCGCGGCGCTGGCGCCGAGGAGGGCACCAAGGGGCCAACCCTGGATATTCGGGCCAATTTTTCGATTCCCAGGCAGGGCGGGCCCGAATAGGGCCCCGGGAC
>JAGWNV010000233.1 GCA_028872975.1 Acidobacteriota bacterium | reverse complement strand
GGGAGTCGACGATGCGGTACTGCTGCTTGTGGCCCCCGCCGCGGTGGCGGGCCGTCTTGCGGCCGTAGCTGTTGCGGCCCCCGCTCTTGGGCTTGGGGACCACGAGGGACCGCTCGGGGCGCGACCGGGTGATCTCGGAGAAGTCCGAGACGGTCTGGAACCGGCGTCCGGCGCTCGTGGGCTTGCGCTTGCGCAGTGGCATGGCGGCGTCTCTCAGCTCTGTTCGAAGAGGTCGATGCGGTCGCCGGCGTGGAGGGTCACGAGGGCCCGCTTGGTGTCGGCCCGGGAGCCGAAGGTGTTCCGGCGGCGGTTGCGCCGGCGCTTGCCCTTGCGGTTCAAGGTGTTGACGTTCGTGACCCGGACCCCGAAGACCTGCTCCACGGCGGTGCGGACCTCGACGCGGGTGGCGTCGGGGGCCACCACGAAGACGTAGGTGCCGTCCTCCATGAGCCGGTAGGACTTCTCGGAGACGACGGGGCGCAGGAGCACCTGCTCGGGGGGCCTCATGCGCCGGCCTCCTCCTCGTCGGCGGCCTCGGCGGCCTCCGTCTCGACGGGTGCCTCTGCTACGGCGCCTGTCTCTGCCTCGGCCTCGGCCTCTGTCTCTGTCTCGGCCTCTGTCTCTGTCTCGGCCTCTGCCTCTGCCACGGCCGGGGGTGCGGAGACGGGGGCCTTCACCGGCGCCGGGATCTCCTCGCCGACCCCGCCGGGGAGGGTGGCGTCGGTGAAGACGACCCAGTCGTGGCGGAGGACGTCGTAGGCGTTGAGCTCGGCGGCGGCGATGATGTGGACGTCGGGCAGGTTGCGGAAGGAGTAGGCGGCGTCGAGGTCGTCGGGGTCGAGGACCACGAGGACCTTCCCGGCCATCCCGAGGGCCTCGAGGGCGAGGCGGGCCTCCTTCGTCCGCGGCGTCTCGAAGCCCCAGGCGTCGACGAGGGCCACCCGGTCGAGGGCGGCCCGGTCGGAGAGGGCCGAGCAGAGGGCCAGGCGGATCATCTTCTTCGGCGTCCGCTGGCGGTAGGACCGGGGCTTGGGCCCGAGGGCGATGCCGCCGCCGACCCACTGGGTGGCCCGGGTCGACCCCTGGCGGGCCCGACCGGTGCCCTTTTGCTTGTAGGGCTTGGTCCCCCCGCCGGCCACCTCGGACCGGGTCTTCGTGGACTGGGTCCCGGAGCGGGCGGCGGCCAGCTGGGCGGTGACGACCTGGTGGAGGACGGCCCGGTTGGGGACGATGCCGAAGATCTCCGGCGCCAGGCCCACGGTGGCGAGCACGGTGCCGTCGGGCGACCGCCGGTCCACGGTGCGCTGCTCGGGCTCGGGGCGGACCTTGGCGATGCGGCTCGAGGTGCGGGTGGGCGCCATCGTCATCGCCCGGCCCCCTTCCCGGCCGGGGTCGGCGCCTTCACGCTGTCGCGGAGGACGACCACGCCCCCCCGGGGTCCGGGGACGGCGCCCTTCACGAGGACGAGCTCCCGCTCGGGGTCGGCCTGGACGACTTCGAGGTTGAGCGCCGTGACCTGCTGGCCCCCCAGGCGACCGGCCATGCGGGTGCCCTTGAAGACCCGTGCCGGAGTGGCGCAGGCGCCGATCGAGCCGGGGGCCCGGTGCTTCTTGTGGTTGCCGTGGGCCGCCCCCTGGCCCTTGAAGTTGTGCCGCTTCATCCCGCCGGCGAACCCCTTGCCCTTGGAGACGGCGATGGCGTCCACGTGGTCGCCGGCCGAGAGGACCTCGGCGGTGAGCTCCTGTCCCACCTCGTAGCCGCTCGAGTCGTCGACGCGGAGCTCGACGAGCCGGCGTCCCGGCTCCACGCCGGCGGCGCTGAAGTGGCCGGCCTCGGGCTTGTTCAGGCCGTTGGCCCGATGGACCCCCCAGGTGACCTGCAGGGCCGAGTAGCCCTCGCGCTCGGGAGTCTTGACCTGGACCACACGGACGGGCGCGACCCGCAGCACCGTCACCGGCACGGCGCGGTGCTGCTCGTCCCAGACCTGGGTCATGCCGACCTTCTCGCCGACGATCGCCTTGGTCGCCACGGGTCTCCCCGACCTCTTTCGTCCAGATCCTCGAATGGTCACCGGGGCGGGCGCGGCCGACGCCGCGGGTCCCGGGTTGCTGGATGCCGGCCGGCATCCATGTCGCATGCCAACGCCCCGCCGGGGATCCCGAGCGGAGCGCTCGCCAGGTTGTGCCCCGAGGTCCCCGGCCAGGGCCGGGCACAGGGGGACGTCGAATGGGAACTCCGACCGGCGAACCGGCCGACGGGCCAGGATAGACGATCGAAAAGGAGGCTTCCACACGGCCCCCGCGGCCCCCTGCCGGGCCAGACGACCACTTTTCGGGGTATTCCACTACCACAACGAGTGGCCAACACGTACCATCGGTCCATGGGCTACCGGCGGTGGGGATCGTGGGTGTCGATCGGGGCGCTGTCCCTCCTGGGGGCCGGCGCCGTGGTCCTGTCGGTGGCGGCAGGCCCCGTGACCAGGCCACTCGAGGCCCGGACGGCCGGCACGGTGACGGCGGCGACCGCCGGCGGCACCGACCCGACGACGACCTCGTCGGCCCCGGTCACCGCGGCCACCTCCACCACCGCCCCGGGCCCCGCCCCGGCGACTGCCGCCGCCGACGGCGTGTCGGCCCCTGCCTTCGGCCTCCCGACGGTGCCGGTGGGGGGATCGGTGGCCGGCCTGTCGTGCGCATCGGCGTCCTTCTGCATGGCCGCCGGGTCCCTGGAAGGGGGTCCGGGCGGGACCGAGGCCCTCCTCGAGGCCTGGGACGGCTCGAGCTGGTCGGCCCTCCCGAGCCCGGTCGTGGGCGACGGCACCTGGAACGCCCTGAACGGGGTCTCCTGCCCCTCGGCCTCGTTCTGCGTGGCGGTCGGCAGCGCCGAGTCGGGGATCGGCGCCCTGGTGGAGACCTGGGACGGCACCCGCTGGACGGTGGCCCAGTCGCCGGCCGTGGGGACGAGCGTGCTCCGTGCCGTGTCCTGCCCCTCGGCCTCCTTCTGCGCGGCGGTGGGCGACACCGAAGGGGGCCCGGGGGGGACGGAGGCCGTGACCGAGCTCTGGGACGGGTCGGCCTGGTCGGCCCCGCCGACACCGCCCGTCGCCGGGGGCCGTTGGAACAGCCTCTCGGCCCTCACCTGCACCTCGCCGGCCGCCTGCGCGGCCACCGGCACCTACCAGTCCGACCAGGGCGACGCCCCCCTGGCCGAGTCCTGGGACGGGCGGAGCTGGTCGGTCGTCAGCCCTCCCGGCTGACCTACGGTCGCCCGTGGAGGTCACGCGTATCGGTGCCTTCCAGCTCGGCTGGGGCGAGAGCCTCGTCTACGACGAGCGGCGCGACCGGCTCTACTTCGTCGACTGCGCCGCCTCGACGCTGCACTGGCTCGATGGCGGTGAGGGCGAGCTGCGCACCCTCAGGCTCCCGTCCATGGCGGCCGGGCTGGTCCCGACCGAAGGTGGCGGCCTGGTGGGCGCCCTCGACGACGGGCTGCACGAAATCGATCCCGACGCCGGGACGTCCCGGCTGCTCTCGCCCTATCCCGACGGGCTCGGCGGGCGGGCCAACGACGCCTGCGCCGACCTCTCGGGGAACATCGTCACCGGCACGTTGAACCTGGAACCCGGCCCGGGATCGCTGTGGTGGTTCTCCCCTCGCCAGGGCTGGCGGATGCTCGACGCCGGCATCTCGAACACGAACGGTCCCAACGTCGCCGTCGAGGAAGGGGTCACGACCCTCTACGTCGGGGACACCGGAGCGGACTACTACCGCTACCGCTACGACGGTGGGGCGGGCGCCGTCGGCGACCGGGAGCTCTTCGGGGACGTGACGGCCCTCGCCGGCGCGCCCGACGGCACCGCCGTGGACGACGAGGGTGGCCTGTGGTGCGCGCTCGTTGGGGGCCGCCAGCTGGCCCGCTTCACCGACGCCGGGCTCGACCGGACCGTCGCCCTGCCCGTCGCCAACCCGACGGACGTCGCCTTCGGGGGACCCGATCTCGACCGGCTCTACGTCGTCTCCATCGGCCTCGGGGCCGCCGACGACGCCCTAGACGGGGCCCTGCTGCGCATCGACGGCGTCGGGGCCAGGGGTCGTCCCGAACCCCGGGTGGCGCTCTCGCCGCCCGGGGACGTCACGAACCGGTGAGCCTGTCGGCTCGGCCCGGCGTCAGGAGTCCCGGATCTCGATGCACGACGGGCCGAAGAGGGTGCACTCTGCGGTTCTGCAGTTCCCATCAGACCCCCATCGGTGAACACACCGACGCCTCTGCCTCGAGCGACACCGAGCGGACCGGTTCCAGTGGGCCGACGTCCCGGGCAGGTCAGCCGACATATCCCTCAGGCCACTGCTGGAGGGCCCACATGTTCCCGTCGG
>JAGWNV010000232.1 GCA_028872975.1 Acidobacteriota bacterium | reverse complement strand
GCAGGGTTCCTCGACGAGGTGCGGCGGCTGGCGGCGCGCCCGGCCGGCCTGTCGCGCACGGCCCGCCAGGCGCTCGGGTACCGGGAACTGCTCGCCCACGTCGAGGAGGGGGCGGGCCTCGACGAGGCCGTCTCCCTCGCCGTGCGCCGCACCCGGGCCTTCGCCCGGCGCCAGTGGGCCTGGTTCCGGCGCGACCCCCGCATCGACTGGCTCGATCCCGCCCGAGACCTCCTCGGCCAGCTCCTCGAGCGCTGGGACGCCGCCGCCCCGGCGGCGGGGGAGGGCGGGAGCGCGGGCCGGCGCCCGGCGGCGGCGGTGGGAGACTTCCCGTGATGGACCGCGGCGTGCTGCGCCTCACCAAGCACCACGGCGCCGGCAACGACTTCCTCGTGCTGCTCGACGCCGAGGGCCGCCGGCCGCTCAGCCGCGCCGAGGTGGCCGCCCTGTGCGACCGCCGGCGGGGCGTGGGTGCCGACGGGGTGCTGCGGGGCCTGCCCGGGACCGACGGTGCCAGGCTGCGGATGGAGCTGCGCAACGCCGACGGGTCGGTGGCGGAGATGAGCGGGAACGGGATCCGCTGCCTCGTCCAGGCGGCGGTGGCGGCCGGCTGGGCGAGCCCCGGCGAGGTGGCGGTGGACACCGACGCCGGCCGCCGGACCGTCACCTTCACGCCCGGCCCCGGCCCCGGCCTGGCCCATGCCGAGGTGGCCATGGGACGCGCCCTGCTCGGCGACGAGCTGGTGCTCGGGGAGCCGGCCGCCCTCGAACGGGCCCGCGCCGTCGACATGGGAAACCCGCACGTGGTGCTGCTCCTGGCCGCACCGCCTGGCGACGACGACGTGACCGGCGTCGGCGCCCGGCTCGAGGCGTCGGTGGCGGGGGGCGCCAACGTCGAGTTCCTGTGGGCCGAGCCCGAGGGGGGCGAAGGGGCGTTCGCCATGCGGGTCTGGGAGCGCGGCGTGGGGGAGACCCTGGCCTGCGGGACCGGCACCTGCGCGGCGGCCGCCGCCGTCGCCTCCTGGGGGCTCGCCGCAGGCCCCTTCCGGGTCCGCAACCCGGGCGGCGTCCTCGAGGTGACCCTGACCGAGGCGGGCGCCGTGCTCGGCGGGCCCACCGCGCACGTGGCCGACGTCGTCGTCGCCGAGGCCGTGCTCGCCGCCATGGCCGAGGCCGCCGGGACCCTCAGCTCCGTCGACGAGGTGGCAGCGCCCCGGTGACCCTCATCGAGCGCAGGTTCCGCGAGCGCATCGTGCTCGTGGGGGTGGTCTTCCCCTGGACCTCCACCGACGCCGTCGAAGCCGACCTCGACGAGCTGACCCTGCTGGTCGACACGGCCGGGGCGGACGTCGCCGCCCGCGTCGTCCAGCGCCGCGACCGTCCGGACCCGGCCACCTTCGTCGGCAGCGGCAAGGCGGAGGAGTTGCACCGGCTGTCGGAGTCGGTCGACGCCGACACGGTGGTGTTCGACGACGAGCTGTCGCCCGCCCAGCAGCGCAACCTGGAGAAGATCCTCGGGCGCACCGCCATCGACCGCACGGCGGTGATCCTCGACATCTTCGCCCAGAACGCCCGCAGCCAGGAAGGCAAGGCCCAGGTGGAGCTGGCCCTGCTGCGCTACCGGCTGCCTCGCCTGCGGGGCCGGGGGCGGGGGCTGTCGCAGCAGGCGGGAGGCATCGGCACCCGGGGCCCGGGCGAGACGAAGCTCGAGTCGGACCGGCGGCGGCTGCTGCGGCGCATGACGCGTCTCGAGGCCGACCTGCGCACCTTGAGCGACACCCGCCACGTCCAGCGCCGGTCCCGCCAGCGGTCGCGCCAGCGCGAGGTGTCGCTCGTCGGCTACACCAACGCCGGGAAGTCCACGCTGCTCAACCACCTGACCGGTGCCGGTGTCGTGGTCGAGGACCGGCTCTTCTCGACCCTCGACCCGAGGACCCGGCGACTGGCCCTCCCCGGG
The DNA here is from genome assembly GCA_028872975.1 of Acidobacteriota bacterium. Classification (GTDB taxonomy): domain Bacteria; phylum Actinomycetota; class Acidimicrobiia; order Acidimicrobiales; family UBA8190; genus UBA8190. Next base: position 2,448 of record JAGWNV010000232.1, on the reverse strand, counting down.
GGCGAGGTGGTGCTCGTCTCCGACACCGTGGGCTTCGTCCGTAAGCTCCCGCACCAGCTGGTCGAGGCGTTCCGCTCCACGCTCGAGGTGGTCCGGGAGGCCGACCTGCTGCTGCACGTGGTGGACGGGGCCGCCGAGGACCCCGAGGCGCAGATCGAGGCGGTCCGGACGGTGCTCGGCGAGATCGACGCCGCCGACGTGCCGGAGCTGCTCGTGGTGAACAAGGCCGACCGTGCCCCGGCCGAGGCGCGCCGGCTGGCCGAGCGCCACCCCGGCGCCTGCGTCGTCTCGGCCCGGACCGGTACGGGGATCGACGCCATGCTCGAGGCTCTCGCCGCCGAGCTCCGCCGCAGCGACCGGGTGGTCGTGCTCCACGTGCCCTTCGACCGCGGCGACGTCCTCGCCGCCGTCCACCGCGAGGGCGAGGTGGTCGAGGAGCGCCACGGCGAGGGGGCCACCGTCCTCGAGGTCCTCCTCGACGAGGCGGGTCGGGCCCGGTTCTCGGAGTTCGTGGCCTCGTGACCGAGGTCCCGGCCGGGGGCTTCCGCCCGCCGCCCTACCCCTACCACCGCCTGGCCGCCCTGGCCGAGGTGGCCGCCGCCGCGCCCGGGGGACTCGTCGACCTCTCGGTGGGCACCCCCTGCGATCCGCCGCCGCCGGCGGTGGTGGCGGCGTTGGCGTCCTCGGGGACCGAGCGCGGGTACCCCCCGTCGACGGGGTCGCCGCCGCTGCGCCAGGCGGCGGCCCGGTACCTGGGCCGGCGCTTCGGCGTGGACGTCGACCCGGGGGCGGTCGCCGCCTGTGTGGGGACCAAGGAGCTCGTGGCGTCGGCGGCCTGGTACCTGCGGCTGCGCAGCCCGGGCCGCGACACGGTGCTCGGGCCCCGCCTCGCCTATCCCACCTACGCCATGGGCGCCACCCTGGCCGGCTGCCGGTACGTCGGGCTCGACGTCGAGGACGGCCGGCTCGACGTGGGGTCGGTGTCCGACGAGGACGCGGCGCGGGCGGTGGTGCTGTGGGCCAACAGCCCCGGGAACCCGAGCGGCGAGGTGCTCGACCTCGGCGCCCTGGCGCGCTGGGGCCGGGCCGCCGGGGTGCCGGTCTGCTCCGACGAGTGCTACGCCGAGTTCACCTGGTCGGGGCCGCCCGCCTCGGTGCTCGAGCACGGGAGCGAGGGGGTGCTGTCCGTGCACTCGCTGTCGAAGCGGTCGAACCTCGCCGGGGTGCGGGTGGGCTTCTACGCCGGCGACCCCGGGCTCGTCGGCTACCTCGCCGCCGTGCGGACCCACGCCGGGCTCATGGTGGCCGGACCGGTCCAGGCCGCCGCCGTCGTGGCCCTCGACGACGACGACCACGTCGCCGCCCAGCGGGCCCGCTACGAGCGGCGACTCGAGCACGCCGTCGCGGCCTTCCGGGCCGCCGGGCTCGAGGCGGCCATGCCCGGCGGGGGCTTCTACCTCTGGGTGCCGGTGCCGGACTGGGCGCGGGCCAAGGCCGGCGGCGACGGTGCCGGGGCCGCCTGGGTGCTCACCGAAGCCCTGGCGCGTGCCGCGGGGATGCTCGTGAGCCCGGGGGAGTTCTACGGCGGGGCGGGGGCCGACCACGTGCGCGTCGCCCTCGTGGTGCCCGACGACCGTCTCGGTCCAGCCCTCGACCGCCTCGTGTCCTCGGCCGACGCCCTGGCCTCGGCGGCGGTGGCCCGAACCCCGCCCGGCGGCGCCGGGAGCGGCCTGTAACCTCGCCCCGTGGCCGACCTCCAGGCGGGTGTCGAGGAACTCTGGGCCCGGCTCGACGAGCTCCAGCCGGGCGACGAGGACGCGCTGTCGGTGGTGCAGGAGGCCGTCGAGCTCCTCGACCGGGGCGAGGCGCGTGTCGCCGAGGTGGAGGCGTCGACCGGGGAGGTCGTCGTCCACCAGTGGCTCAAGTGCGCCATCCTGCTCCTGTTCCGGCTGCGGTCCATCGAGACGACCGAGCTCGGTCCCTTCGAGTACGCCGACAAGTTGCCCCTGAAGCGCGACTACGCCGCCGCCGGCGTGCGGGTGGTCCCGGGCGGCTCGGCACGGTGGGGCTCGTTCCTCGACCGCGGCGTGATCCTCATGCCGAGCTACGTCAACATCGGCGCCCGGGTGGGCGCCCAGACCATGGTCGACACGTGGGCCACGGTGGGGTCGTGCGCCCAGGTGGGCGCCCGGGTGCACCTCTCGGGCGGCGTGGGGATCGGCGGGGTCCTCGAGCCGCCCCAGGCGGCGCCGGTCGTCATCGGCGACGACTGCACCATCGGCAGCCGCTCGATGGTGACCCAGGGGGCCCGCGTGGGCGAGGGCTCGGTGCTCGCCGAAGGGGTCATCCTCAACCCCGGGATCCCCGTGGTCGACGCCGCCACCGGTGAGGAGCTGAGCCGGGGCGTGGTGCCGCCGTGGTCGGTGGTCATCAACGCGGCACGTCCCC
>JAGWNV010000231.1 GCA_028872975.1 Acidobacteriota bacterium | reverse complement strand
TCGCCGGCCGGGCCATGCTCGTGCGCCGTGCCGAGATGCTCCCCATCGAGTGCATCGTGCGGGGCTATCTGGCCGGATCGGGGTGGAAGGAATACCAGAGGTCCCAGACCCTCCACGGCACCTCCCTGCCGGCCGGGCTGCGCCAGGCGGACCGGCTGCCCGAGCCCCTCTTCACCCCCTCGACCAAGGCCACCGAGGGCCACGACGTGAACATCTCCTACGAGGAGGCCGTCGAGATCGTCGGCAAGGAGACCGCCACCGCCGCCCGGGACCTCTGCGTCGAGGCCTACCGCCGGGCCCACGCCGCCGCCGAGGCGCAGGGGATCCTCGTGGCCGACACCAAGTTCGAGCTCGGCGTCATCGACGGCCGCCTCGCCCTCTGCGACGAGGTCCTCACCCCCGACTCCTCGCGGTTCTGGCCCGCCGACCGGTGGGAGCCGGGCACCAACCCGCCCTCCTACGACAAGCAGCCCGTGCGGGACTGGCTCGAGGACAGCGGCTGGGACAAGACCCCGCCCCCGCCGGCGCTCCCCGCCGAGGTGGTCGGGCAGACGAGCGACCGGTACGTGAGCGCCTACGAGCGGATCTGCGGCCGCCGGCTGGCCGACTGGTACGGGGCCCGGCCGTGAGGTTCTCGGTCCTCGTCGAGGTCCGGCTCCGTCCCGGCATCGCCGATCCCCAGGGGGCGACCATCGAGCGCGCCCTGCCCGCCCTCGGGTTCTCGGGCGTGGAGAAGGTGCGGGTGGGAAAGGCGGTGCGCTTCGAGGTGGTCGCCGCCGACGAGGCCGCCGCCCGTGACGAGGCGACGTCCATGGCCGAGCGCCTCCTCGCCAACCCGGTGATCGAGGACGCCGAGGTGACCGTGATCTCGGGGAACGGCAGGCCATGAGCACCCGGGTCGGCGTGGTCGTGTTCCCGGGGAGCAACTGCGAGCACGACGTCGCCCACGCCGTCGAGCAGCTCGGTGGCGAGGCCGAGCTCGTCTTCCACGACCAGGACCGGCTCGGCCGGCTCGACGCCGTGGTCCTCCCGGGCGGCTTCGCCCACGGCGACTACCTCCGCCCCGGTGCCCTGGCCCGGTTCTCGCCGGTGATGGCGGCGGTGACCCGCTTCGCCGCCGAGGGCGGGCCGGTGGTCGGGATCTGCAACGGCTTCCAGGTCCTCACCGAGGCGGGGCTCCTGCCCGGAGCGCTCCAGAAGAACGCCGGCCTGCGGTTCCTCTGCACCACCGTGCAGGTGGCGGTGTGCTCGACGAAGAGCGTCCTCACCGGCGGAGCGCAGCCGCAGGCCGTGCTCGAGCTCCCCGTCAACCACTTCGAGGGCAACTACACCTGCGACCCCGCCACCCTGGAGATGCTCCGCGCCCAGGACCGGATCGTGCTTCGCTACGTGGAGAACCCCAACGGCTCGGTGGACGACATCGCCGGGGTCTCGAACGAGGCCGGCAACGTGGTGGGGCTCATGCCGCATCCCGAGCGGGCCTGTGACGCCCTCACCGGGGGGACCGACGGAGCGGTGCTCCTCCGGTCGCGTCTCTCCTCGGCGGCCTCGGCCGCCGGGGCCCTCATCCGGACCGGCTGATCCCGGCCTTCGACAGCACGCCGGCGGGCACCCCCGCCGCCCGCCAGGCGTGGTAGGAGATGCCCTTGCGGGCCCCGTAGGCCCGGGCCACCTTGACGAAGGCCCGCTCCAGCACGGCCATGTCCTGGGCCTTCCCCATCCGGGCCAGCTCGGCCTCGAGATCGGTCTGCTCCTGGAGCAGGTGCAGCCGGCCGAGGGGGTCGGCCGTGGGCAGCTGCTCCTGCACCTGGGCCAGGCGCCGGCGGATGGAGTCGGGGGTGCGCTTGCGGCCGCGCCGGGGGCGCTGGTGCTCGACGGCCTCGAGGTACCGGCGGACGGCCCGGCCCTCCTCCCGGCCCCGCGCCAGCGCCTGCTTGTGCTCGTCGGACATGGGAGGGCGCCGGGGCGCCTTGGCCGGGGACATCGGCCCGGAAGTATGGCACGTCCCCGCCCCGTCCATGCAGCGGAAATCGGCCCCTCTCATTTTGCCAAAACGGGCCGCGCCCATATGGGGCCCGGGTGGCCGCCGCCGCCGGGCCGCCCACCGGCGGTCTCAGCCCACCGGCGCCTTGGGCCGGCCCGCCTCGAGGGTCTCGCGGAGCCGGGTGTACTCCTCGGGGCCGATCTCCCCCTTGGCCAGCCGCTGGTCGAGGATGCTGCGGGCGTCGGGCCCGAGCCCGTGCCAGGGCGCCTGCGGGGCGCGGCCGGCGTTCGTCACGAGCGCGTAGACCGCCCAGATGACGAGGCCCCAGAACACCACCATGGCGCCCCACATCACGGCCGCCTGCCAGAAGACCCAGTGGCCCCCGCCACCGTCCCAGAACATCACCGGCGATCACCTCCACGTCGTGCCTGCACCCCCGAGCGTGCGACCCCGTCCCGGCGCCCGCCAGGGCCATTGGTCAGCGGCGGCGGCCACCACCCGGGTGCCGGGCCCGGGACGGTACGGTGACCGGCGTGGACCGGGCAGGCAGCGGGGACGATCCCCACCTGCACCGCGACCTCGGGCTCACCGACGACGAGGCCGCCACCATCGAGGGGATCCTGGGCCGGCCGCCGAACCGCCTCGAGCTGGCCATGTACGCCGTCATGTGGAGCGAGCACTGCTCCTACAAGTCCTCCCGGCTGCACCTGCGCCGGCTCCCCACCGAGGGCCCGGGCGTGCTCGTGGGCCCCGGGGAGAACGCCGGGGTGCTCGACGTGGGCGACGGCATCGCCGTGGCCATCCGCATCGAGAGCCACAACCACCCCTCGGCCGTCGAGCCCTACCAGGGGGCGGCCACCGGCGTGGGGGGCATCCTGCGCGACATCTTCACCATGGGGGCCCGGCCCATCGCCCTCATGGACCCCCTCTTCTTCGGGCCCCTCGACGACGCCCGCAGCCAGTGGCTCCTCGAGGGCGTGGTGGCCGGCATCTCCGGCTACGGGAACTCCGTCGGCGTGCCCACCGTGGGCGGGGAGCTCACCTTCGGCCCCGGCTACGCCCGCAACCCGCTCGTGAACGTGCTCTGCCTCGGGGTCATGCCCGTCGACCGGCTGGTGCTGGGCCGGGCCAGCGGGGCGGGGAACCTGGCCGTCCTCCTCGGGTCGACGACGGGTCGCGACGGCATCGGCGGGGTGAGCGTGCTGGCCTCGGCCGGCTTCACCGAGGGGGAGGGGACCGACGACGCCAAGCGCCCCAGCGTGCAGGTGGGCGACCCCTTCGAGGAGAAGCGGCTCATCGAGGCCTGCCTGGAGCTCCTCGACCGCCACCTCGTGGTCGGCATCCAGGACCTCGGGGGCGCCGGCCTGTCGTGCGCCACCTCGGAGACCGCGGCGCGCGCCGGCATGGGGATGGACGTCGACGTCTCGGCCGTGCCCCGTCGCGAGCCCGGCATGGCCCCCTTCGAGGTCATGACCTCCGAGAGCCAGGAGCGCATGCTCGCCATCGTCACCCCCGGGGACCTCGGGGCCGTCGAGGAGGTCTGCCGGCGCTGGGAGGTCCGCACCTCGGTGGTGGGCACCGTGACCGACCCGGGCGACGCCGCCGGCCGGCTGCGGATCCTGGACCGGCCCGGCGGGGCCGTCCTGGCCGACGTGCCGGCCGCCTCCCTGGCCGACGCCGCCCCCCTCTACGACCGGCCGCTCTCGCCGCCCTCCGACCTGGCGGCGCGCCGGGCCGACGACCCGGGGCGGCTGCCGGCCCCGGCCGACTGCGGGGCCGAGCTGCTGGCCATGGTCCGCGACACGTCGTGGGTGTGGCGCCAGTACGACCACATGCTGTTCCTGAACACCGTGGTCGGGCCGGGGGGCGACGCCTCGGTGCTGCGGCTGGCGGCCCCGGGGCTCCCGCCGAGCCGGCGGGGGCTCGCCGTCTCCACCGACTCCAACCCGACCTGGTGCGCCGTGGACCCCCGCCGGGGCACGGCCGCCACCGTGGCCGAGTCGGCCCTCAACGTCGCCTGCGCCGGGGCCAGGCCGGTCGCCCTCGTGAACTGCCTCAACTTCGGCAACCCCGAGCACCCCGAGGTGATGTGGCAGCTGTCGGAGGCGGTGGACGGCATGGCCGATGCCTGCCTGGCCCTCGGCACCCCGGTGGTGGGCGGGAACGTCTCGCTCTACAACGAGAGCGGCGGGGCCGACATCGACCCCACCCCCGTGGTGGCGGTGCTCGGGGTCATAGAGCGCCTCGACCGCCGTCCCCCCACGGTGGGCCTCGTCCCCGGCGACGCCGTCGTGCTCCTCGGGACCACCGAGCCCTCGCTGGCCGGCTCGCGGTGGGCGGTGGAGCGGGCCGGGCACCGCGGCGGCACCCTCTTCGGCCTGGACCTCGACGCCCAGCGCCGCGTCGTCGAGCTCGTCGCCGCGCTGGTGACGGCCGA
>JAGWNV010000230.1 GCA_028872975.1 Acidobacteriota bacterium | reverse complement strand
GCCGGAAGGATCTCCCAGTCGAAATGCCGGCCCATCACCGCCGCGGCCTCGAGGACGGCGCGGTCGTCGTCGGAGAGCTCCGTCATCCGGGCCCGCACCGTGTCGACGATGGACTCGGGCAGGCCGGGGGAGGCCAGCAACTCCTCGACGAGGAGGGGGATGCCGTCCGAGGCCCGCACGACCCGGGCCCGGGCGTCGGCGTCGAGGTCGGCGCCGCAGGCGTCGAGCATGGCGGCCACCTCCGGTTCGGAGAGGCGGGTGAGGGTGACCTGCACCACACCGGCCCGGCCCCGCTGCCGGCGGGTCATCTCGACGGCCGGCGAGGCCGGGTCGCCCCGGAGGGAGACGACGAGCAGGAGGCGCTCCCCGGTGGCGTTGTCGGCCAGGTACTCGAGGAGCGAGACCGTGTCGGGATCCGCCCAGTGCATGTCCTCGAGCGCCATCACCGCGCCCTGCGGGCACAGGGAGCGCAGGAGCCGGAGCACGGCTTCGCCCCGGGCCGCCTCCCCCCCGGCGAGGCCATCGGACAGCGACGAGGCGCCGGCCTCGACGATCCCCGGGAGCAGGGCGGCGAGGTGCGACAGCCAGGGCTGGAGACCGGGATCCTGAAGGAGGGACCGGTCGCGCAGCAGCTGGAGCAACGCCTCGGTGAGGGGCCGGAAGGGGGTGCTCGACGACGCCGGGACGGCTCGGCCCGTCACCACCGGCACTCCTCGGCCCCCAGCCAGGGCGGACAGCTCGCGCACGAGTCGGGACTTGCCGATGCCGGCGTCGCCGGCCACGACCACGCAGCCGCCCTTGCCCTCCAGTGCGTCGGCGAGGGCGGCCTCGAGCACCTGCAGCTCGGCGGCCCGTCCGACCACCTCGGGGCACAGCACCTGGCGCACGGCGAAAGTCTCGCGCCCGGCGACGCAGCGACCCGGCGACTCAGCGACCCGACGCCACGGCGTCGGCGGCCTCCCGCATGACCCGGATGTCGAGCTTCTTCATGGAGAGCATCGCCTGCATGGCCCGGCTCGCCCGCTCGGGGTCCGGGTCGCCGAGCAGCGACGGCAGCTCCGAGGGCACGACCTGCCAGCGGAGCCCGTAGCGGTCCTTGAGCCACCCGCAGGCGATCTCCGATCCCCCGCCGGCGAGGAGGGCCTCCCAGTAGCGGTCGACCTCCTCCTGGGTGGCGCAGTCGATCACGAAGGAGATCGACTCGTCGAAGCCGTAGTGGGCCGGCCCCCCGTTCAGGGCCAGGAAGTCGTTGCCGTCGAGCTCGAAGTGGATGGTCATCACCGACCCCGCCGGGCCTGGCCCGTCCTCACCGTGACGGGCCACCTGGTGGATGGTCGAGTTGGGGAAGACCGACAGGTAGAACTCGACCGCCTCCTCGGCCTGGTCGTCGAACCAGAGGAACGGGGTGATCTTCGGCACGCTGGCACCTCCGACGTCGTCACGGGCGGGAACTGAGACGAGATCCGGCCCCGGCCGTCATCGCCGGGCCGCCCGGTCCCCAATTCCCACCGACATACCATGGCCCATGCACGCGGCGGGGCGGTAGGCGTGGCGTCGGCCTCCTTCTACGAGCCCCTGGGCGGGGACCGGTACCGCTCCACCGAGCACACCGTCGGCCCCTGGGACGACCGGTCCCAGCACGGCGGGCCCCCTTCGGCGCTCCTCGCCCGCGCCCTCGAGCACCACGGCGGCGACTGGGAGGCCACGGTGACCAGGATGAGCGTCGACATCCTGGGCCCGGTGCCGGTCGCCGACGTCGGCATCCGGACCCGAGTGCTGCGCCCGGGGCGGAGCGTCGAGCTGCTCGAGGCCGAGCTCGACAGCGGGGGCCGCACCGTGATGCGGGCCACGGCCTGGCGGATCCGCCGGGACGAGCTCGCCCTCCCGCCCCTGCCGGGGTCCGGGGGCGGCCCCGGCGAGGACCCGGTGCCGGCCTTCCCCGAGGAGCCGTCGCCGGCGGGGCCGGGGTGGGGCGGGCGCTACCTGAGCGCCCTGGAGTGGCGTCCCGTCGAGGGACGGCCCTTCGAGCCGGGGCCGGCCACGATCTGGGCGCGGCTGCGCCACCCCCTCGTCGCCGGAGAGGAGCCGTCGGGCCTGCAACGCCTCATGGCCGTGGCCGACTCCGGAAACGGGGTCTCGAGCGTCCTGCCCATAGACCGGTGGCTCTTCGTCAACACCGACCTCACCGTCCACCTCCTCGCCGTCCCGGCGGGGGAGTGGGTCTGTCTCCACGCCCGGACCACGATCGACCCTGCCGGCTTCGGCCTGGCCGCCTCCCGCCTCTTCGACCGGGACCGGCTCGTGGGGCGGGGCGCCCAGACCCTCTACGTGGCCCGGCGCTGAGCGGGCGGGGACCAGCCCCGCCCCCGGCGCAGGACCCTGCCTTGCTGGTTCGACACCGGGTTTGTACGCTCCGTCCAAATCTGGCGTCCAAGCGCCGGGGAGGAGGGGCCGTGCGGGAGGTGCCCGAGGCCATCGCCGGGAAGCTCACCGAGGCGGCCGACGCCTTCGCCTCGTCCTTCGAGGACCTGCGGATGGACGACATCGCCCGGGCGAGCGGGATCCCCCGGGCGACGCTCTACTACTACTTCTCCGGCAAGGACGACATCCTCGGCTTCCTCTTCGCCGCCATGCTGGCGGAGATCCGGGTCGGCCTGGCCGCCGCCGCCGACGCCGGCGGGAGCGTTCGGGACCGGCTCGGCGGCCTCGTCCGGGCGCTTCTCACCCAGATGGCGACCCACCCCGCCGCCGCCCAGCTGCTGCTCACCAACCTGGGACGGGCCGGGAAGCTGCCCGACATGGCGGCCGGGCTCCAGGAGGCGGCCTACGGGCCCTTCGAGCGGGTCGTCGCCGAGGGGATGGCCGGCGGGGAGCTGCGCCCCCGCGACGCGGCCGTCACGGCCGTGGCCCTCTTCGGCGCCGTCTGCATCGCCGGCCTCCAGGCCCTCGTCACCGAAGGCCATCTCGAGGGGGGGCGCTTGGCCGCCACCCTCGAGGAGCTGTTCTGGGCCGGGCTGGCCGCCGAGCAGCCGCCGACGGGAAGGCGGACGTGACCGGCACCGAGGCCCCTCCGGCCGCCCCGATGCAGGCCGGCGGCGGGGCGGGGGCCCCGGCGCACCGGCACCTCGGGCTCGCTCTCGCCGTCATCGGGGCCACCCAGCTCATGGTCGTCCTCGACGCCAGCATCGTGAACGTGGCCCTGCCGTCGATCCAGCGGGCCCTGCACTTCTCGGCCGCCGATCTCATCTGGGTGGTGAACGGCTACACCCTCGCCTTCGGCGGGCTGCTCCTCTTCGGCGGCCGCACCGGCGACCTCTTCGGCCGGCGCCGCATGTTCCTCGTGGGCGTCCTCGTCTTCACCGCCGCCTCCTTCGCCGGCGGCCTCGCCACGAGCGAGGTGTGGCTCGTCGTGGCCCGCATCGTCCAGGGTGTGGGCGGGGCCGTGACCGCCCCCACCGCCCTGGCCCTTATCGCCGACACGTTCCCCGAGGGCCGTCCGAGGAACCAGGCCATGGGCGTGTACGCCGCGCTGTCGGGCGCCGGTGCCGCCATCGGGGTGCTCCTCGGCGGAGCCATCACGAGCGGGCTGGGGTGGCGGTGGGTGTTGTTCGTGAACGTCCCCATCGGGCTCCTCGTCGTCCTGGCCACCCCTTTCGTCCTGGCCGAGACCCGGACGCGGGCCGGCCGCCTCGACCTCCCCGGCGCCGTCACCTCCACGCTCGGCATGACCGCCCTCGTCTACGGCCTCATCCACGCCGCCACCTCGTCGTGGACCGACCGCTGGACCCTCGCCGCCCTCGTGGCCGGCGGGGCCCTTTTGGCCGCCTTCGTGGCGCTCGAGGCCCGGTCGCGCCACGCCCTCATGCCCCTGCACATCTTCCGCAACCGCAACCGGTCGGTGACCTACGGGGTCATCCTCGCCGTCGGCACGGCGATCTTCTCGATGTTCTACTTCGGGACCCTCTTCATGCAGGACGTCCTGCGGTTCGGGCCCCTCACCGCCGGCCTCGCCTACCTGCCGCCGTCGGTCACCATCATCGTCGTGGCCGGCGTCGTCTCCCGCCTCGTCGCCCGGGCCGGCACCAAGGTCTTCCTGGCCAGCGGGTGCGCCATCGCCGCCGCCGGGCTCTTCTGGCTGTCGCGGGCGCACGCCGGGAGCACCTACACCGGTGGCCTGCTCGGTCCCCTCCTCCTCACCGCTCTCGGGATGGGGCTCTGCTTCGTGCCCCTCACCCTGAGCGCCATCGCCGGCGTCCCCAGAGAGGAGCAGGGGATCGCCTCGGCGCTGCTCAACGCCGGCCAGCAGCTCGGCGGCACCCTCGGTCTGGCCGTGCTCGGAGCGATCGCCGTCGTGATCACCGATCATCGGATCGCCTCCGCCCTTCGGAGCGCCGGCATCCCCGTCTCGGCCGCCCACGCCCTCGGCAGCGGGACCGCCGGTGCGGTCCCGCCG
>JAGWNV010000229.1 GCA_028872975.1 Acidobacteriota bacterium | reverse complement strand
CCCGGACCCCGAAGGGTGCCGCCGTCCTGGCGCACCACTCGGGGGTGGTCCGGATCGAGGAGGAGGAGGGCGGCCGGCGCATCACCGTGGTCGCCGACGACGGCGCCGAGGAGTCGGTGTTGGTCTCCGCCCGGGCCCATCTCGAGGTGGCCGCCGGACAGGAGGTCGCCGCCGGCGACGCGCTGGTCGAGGGCCCGAAGGACCCCAAGGAGCTCCTCGAGGTGAAGGGCATCCGGGAGACCCAGCAGTACCTGGTCGAGGAGGTCCAGAAGGTCTACCGGGACCAGGGCGTGTCCATCCACGACAAGCACATCGAGCTGATCGTCCGCCAGATGCTGCGCCGGGTCCTCGTGGCCGAGCCGGGCGACGCCCCCTTCCTCCCCGGGGAGCGGGTCGACGCCCAGGTCTACGCCGAGGTGAACCGGGGCCTCGTCCAGGAGGGCAAGCGGCCCGCCGAGGGCCGGCCCGAGCTCATGGGCATCACCAAGGCCTCGCTGGCCACCGACTCCTGGCTGTCGGCGGCCTCCTTCCAGGAGACCACCCGGGTCCTCACCGAGGCGGCCATCGAGGGCCGCTCCGACCAGCTCTTCGGGCTCAAGGAGAACATCATCATCGGCAAGCTCATCCCGGCCGGAAGCGGCATGGGCCGCTACCGGGACATCGCCATCGACCTCCCCGACGCCGTGGGCCTGTCCCTGCGCAGCTACGGCTACGACGAGGAGACCGAGGACCTCGCCGCCTGGCTCCGGGACGTGGGGTCCACGGTGGGCACCGACGAGGTGGAGGGCCTCGCCGGCCTCCGGCCCTCGGACCCCCTCGGGGGCGACGGCCACCCCTGGCCCTCCCTGGCCGACGGCGGCTCCGGGACCGAGGTCCTCGAGGACCGAGGAGGCGACGGCCAGGCCGAAGCCGGCGCCTGACGGCCGGCCGGCAGCCGGAGAACCGGTTGCCGGCCTGTTCCGGTACCATCTACCATCGATCGTCCGTGTGCGGTCGCGGCCCTCTGGGCCCCCTGCCCACGGTGGATCACCTCCGCTCCACTCCTCCAGAGGTCACGCGTGCCCACCATCGAGCAGCTCGTCCGCAAGGGCCGGGCCACCAAGCAGTCGAAGACCAAGACGCCGGCGCTCAAGGGCGCGCCCCAGCGTCGCGGCGTCTGCACGCGGGTGTTCACGACGACCCCCAAGAAGCCGAACTCGGCCCTCCGCAAGGTGGCCCGGGTCCGGCTCACGAGCGGGATCGAGGTCAGCGCCTACATCCCCGGGGTGGGCCACAACCTCCAGGAGCACTCCATCGTCCTCGTCCGCGGCGGCCGGGTGAAGGACCTGCCCGGCGTCCGCTACAAGGTCATCCGGGGCGCCCTCGACGCCGCCGGCGTCCGCGAGCGCAACCAGGCCCGGTCCCGCTACGGGGCCAAGAAGGAGTCCTGAGATGCCCCGCAACGGCCCGGCCACCCGCCGGGAGCTCAACCCCGACCCCGTCTACCGGTCGGTCCTCGTCACCCAGGTGGTCAACAAGGTCCTGTCCCGGGGCAAGCGGACCCTCGCCGAGCGGATCGTCTACGACGCCCTCGACACGGTGAAGGACCGCACCGGCGGTGACCCGGTCACCATCTTGAAGAAGGCCGTGGAGAACACCCGGCCCGAACTCGAGGTGAAGAGCCGCCGGGTGGGGGGCGCCACCTACCAGGTGCCGGTCGACGTCCGGCCCCGGCGGGCCACCACCCTGGCCATCCGCTGGCTCGTGGGCTTCTCCCGCCAGCGCCGGGAGAAGACCATGGCCGACAGGCTGGCCAACGAGGTCCTCGACGCCGCCAACGGGACCGGCGCCAGCGTGAAGCGCCGGGAGGACATGCACAAGATGGCCGAGTCCAACAAGGCCTTCGCCCACTACCGCTGGTAGACGCGGCCGGGACGTCTCCGGCCGCGCCGGGGCCGCCGCGTAGCCCAGCCTGATTTCGAACGAACGACACGAGAAGAACGCCATGGCCGACGCACGCCCCATCCGAGAATTCCCCCTCGCCAGGACCCGCAACATCGGGATCATGGCCCACATCGACGCGGGCAAGACGACGACGACGGAGCGGATCCTCTACTACACCGGCAAGAACTACAAGATCGGCGAGGTCCACGAGGGCGCCGCCACCATGGACTGGATGGTCCAGGAGCAGGAGCGGGGGATCACCATCACCTCGGCGGCCACCACCTGCAAGTGGCGGGACTGCTGGATCAACATCATCGACACCCCCGGGCACGTCGACTTCACCGTCGAGGTGGAGCGGTCGCTCCGGGTCCTCGACGGGGCGGTCGCCGTCTTCGACGCCGTGGCCGGCGTCGAGCCCCAGACCGAGACGGTGTGGCGCCAGGCCAACAAGTACGCCGTGCCCCGGATCTGCTTCATCAACAAGATGGACCGGATCGGGGCCGACTTCGACCGCACCGTGGCCATGATCCGGGACCGCCTCGACGCCAGGCCCGCCGTCGTCCAGCTCCCCATCGGCGTGGAAGGCGGCTACCAGGGCGTGGTCGACCTCGTGGCCATGGAGGCCCTCGTCTGGGGCGACGACATGGGCGAGAAGTGGCGGACCGAGCCCGTCCCCGCCGAGATGGCCGACCAGGCCGACGAGGCCCGCCACGAGCTCGTCGACGTCCTGTCCAACTTCGACGACACGATCATGGAGCGCTACGTCGGCGACGAGGAGATCACCGCCGACGACCTCCGCCGCGCCCTGCGCCGGGCCACCATCGCCAGCCAGGTGGTGCCGGTGCTGTGCGGGTCCGCCTTCAAGAACAAGGCCGTCCAGCCCATGCTCGACGCCGTGGTCGACTACCTGCCCAGCCCCCTCGACGTCCCCCCCGCCACCGGGACCGTCGGCGAGGAGGAGTCCGAGCGCAAGGCCGACGACGCCGAGCCCTTCGCGGCGCTGGCCTTCAAGATCATGACCGACCCCTACGTCGGCAAGCTCACCTACCTCCGGGTCTACTCGGGCACCCTCACCAAGGGCGGGTCGATCCAGAACTCGACCAAGAGCCGCAAGGAGCGGGTGGGCCGCATCCTCCAGATGCACGCCAACCACCGGGAGGACAAGGACGCCATCTTCACCGGCGACATCGTCGCCGCCGTGGGCCTCAAGGACACCTCCACCGGCGACACCCTCTGCGACCCGGCCCACCCCATCCTCCTCGAGCGCCTCGAGTTCCCCGAGCCCGTCATCCACGTGGCCGTCGAGCCGAAGACCAAGGCCGACCAGGACAAGCTGTCCAAGGCCCTCTACGCCCTGTCCGAGGAGGACCCCACCTTCCGGGTCCGCTCCGATGAGGAGACGGGCCAGACGGTGATCTCGGGCATGGGCGAGCTCCACCTCGAGGTCCTCGTCGACCGGATGCTCCGGGAGTTCTCCGTCGACGCCAACGTCGGCAAGCCCCAGGTGGCCTACCGGGAGACAATCCGCAAGCCGGTGGAGAAGGTGGAGGGCCGCTACATCCGCCAGACCGGCGGCCGGGGCCAGTACGGCCACGTCGTCATCTCCCTGGAGCCCACCGGCCCCGGGGGCGGCTTCGAGTTCGTGGACAAGATCACCGGCGGGGTGATCCCGAAGGAGTACATCCCCGCCGTCGACGCCGGCATCCAGGAGGCCCTCACCAACGGCGTCCTGGCCGGCTACCCCATGGTCGACGTCCGGGCCACCCTCACCTACGGCTCGTACCACGACGTCGACTCCTCGGAGATGGCCTTCAAGATCGCCGGGTCGATGGCCCTCAAGGAGGCGGCCAGGCGGGCCAGCCCCGTGCTCCTGGAGCCGGTCATGGCCGTCGAGGTGGTCACCCCCGAGGAGTACATGGGCGACGTGATCGGGGACCTCTCCTCCCGCCGGGGGAAGGTGGAGGGGATGGAGCAGCGGGGGTCCAGCCAGGTGGTCCGGGCTCTGGTGCCCCTGGCGGACATGTTCGGCTACGCTACCGATCTGCGTTCGCGCACTCAGGGTCGCGCCACCTACACCATGCAGTTCAGTGCGTACCACGAGGTCCCGGACTCGATCGCCCGTGAGATCGTGACCCGGGCCCGGGGCGAGTAGGACCCACAGACAGCAGGAATAGGACACCCGGCGTCACCCGAGGGGGAGGCGCCACCGAAGAGAAAGCCGGAGCGCTCATCATGGCCAAGCAGAAGTTCGAGCGGTCGAAGCCACACGTCAACATCGGGACGATGGGCCACATCGACCACGGCAAGACGACGCTCACCGCGGCCATCACGAAGGTCCTCCACGACGCCAACCCCAACGTCGCCTTCACGCCCTTCGACCAGATCGACAAGGCCCCGGAGGAGAAGCAGCGGGGTATCACGATCTCGATCGCCCACGTCGAGTACGAGACCGACAACCGGCACTACGCGCTCGTCGTCATGCCGGGCCACGCCGACTACATCAAGAACATGATCACCGGCGCCGCCCAGGTGGA
>JAGWNV010000228.1 GCA_028872975.1 Acidobacteriota bacterium | reverse complement strand
GCCCCCCCGCCGGGCCCTCGCCGGACAGGCCGAGGCCCTCTAGCCCGCTGCGCCCACCGGCCGGCCCGGCCAGGCCGGCCAGGCCGGCCACGTCCCCCAGGTCGCCGTCGGCGGGCATCGACCCCAGGGCGCCGGCGAGCTTGGCCATCTGGCGGCCACCGCCGAACATGCCCGAGAGCATGCCCGGGGACCGCATCATCTGCTGGGCGTCTCTGAACTGCTTGAGGAGCTGGTTCACGTCCTGGGTGGAGGTGCCGCTCCCGCGGGCGATGCGCTGGCGGCGGCCCCCGTCGACGATGGCGGGGTCGGCCCGCTCCCGGGGCGTCATGGACTGGATGATCGCCTCGACCTGGGCCAGCTGGCCGTCGTCGATGGCGTCGCCGGCGTGCTTCAGCTCCTTGGGCATGCCGGGAAGGAGCGAGAGGATGCCGCCGAAGGACCCGAGCTTCTTCACCTGCTGGAGCTGGGAGAGGAAGTCGGCCAAGGTGAACCGGCCCTCGAGGAGCCGGCTGGCGCCCTGTTCGGCCACGTCGCGGTCGAACTCCCGCTCGGCCTGCTCGATGAGGCTCAGGACGTCGCCCATGCCGAGGATGCGGCTCGCCATCCGGTCGGGATGGAACTGGTCGAAGTCGGCCAGCCGCTCGCCGGTCGAGGCGAAGGCGATGGGGCGGCCCACCACCTCCTTCACGCTCAGAGCTGCCCCGCCCCGGGCGTCGCTGTCGAGCTTGGTGAGGATGACCCCGTCGAGGGCGAGGGTGGCGTGGAAGGCCTGGGCCGTGGCCACGGCGTCCTGGCCGGTCATGGCGTCGATGACGAGGAACGTGTAGTCGGGGGCCACCGCCTGGGAGACCTGGCGGACCTCCTCCATGAGGGCCTCGTCGACGGTGAGCCGGCCGGCGGTGTCGACGATGAGCACGTCGCGGCCGCGGCGCCGCGCCTCCTCGAGGGCGCCGGCGGCCACCGCCACGGGGTCGGTGGGCTCGCTGTAGACGGGGACGCCCGCCTGGTCGCCGAGGATCCGCAGCTGCTCGACGGCGGCGGGCCGCTGGAGGTCGGCGCCGGCGAGGATGGGGTTGCGACCCTGCTGGCGGAACCACCGGGCCAGCTTGGCGGCCGTCGTCGTCTTGCCCGATCCCTGCAGGCCGGCCAGGAGGACGACGGTGGGCGGGGTGGGCGCGTAGGTGAGCCGGAGGGTCTCCCCGCCGAGGACCCGGACGAGCTCCTCGTCGACGGCCTTCACCACCTGCTGGGCCGGGCTCAGGCTCCTCGAAAGGTCCTCGCCCACCAGCCGGCCCCGGATCCCGTCCACGAGGGCCCGGGCCACGCCGACCTCGACGTCGGCTTCGAGGAGGGCGGTGCGGATCTCGCGCAGGGCCTCGTCGACGTCGGCGTCGGACAGCCGGCCCCGGCTGCGGAGCTTGCCGAAGATGGCGTCGAGCCGGCCGGAGAGGGCGTCGAACATCGAGTGGTCAGGCTACCGGGGCGTCACCGGGCCGCGGCCTCGGCGGCCCCGCGTCAGTCGAAGAGGGCGCCCACGAACTCCGACGGTGAGAAGGGCACCAGGTCGTCGGGGCCCTCGCCCACACCGACCAGCTTCACGGGCAGCCCGAGCTCGCGCTCGACGGCCACCACGATGCCGCCCTTGGCCGTCCCGTCGAGCTTGGTGAGCACGACGCCGGTCACGCCCACGGCCTCGAGGAACTGGCGGGCCTGGGCCAGGCCGTTCTGCCCGGTGGTGGCGTCGAGGACGAGGAGGACCTCGCTCACCGTCCCCGGGGGCCGCTCGGCGACCCGGCGGATCTTCTTGAGCTCCTCGACGAGGTTGACCTTGGTGTGGAGCCGGCCGGCGGTGTCGGCGAGCACGAGATCGTGGCCGCGCGCCGCGGCGCGTTGGACGGCGTCGAAGATCACCGCACTGGGGTCGCCGCCCTCGCGGCCCCGGACGATCTCCACCCCGGCCCGCTCCGCCCACGTGGAGAGCTGCTCGCCGGCAGCGGCCCGGAAGGTGTCGCCGGCGGCGAGGAGCACGGACCGGCCCTCGGCCGCCTGCCGGCGGGCCACCTTCCCGATGGTCGTGGTCTTGCCGACCCCGTTCACCCCGACGAAGAGCCACACGTTGGTGGCCCCCTCGACGAAGGCCAGCGCGCTCCCCTCCGCCGAGGACAGCGACCCCTCGAGCTCGGCCCGCAGGCTCTCGAGCACCTCGTCGGTGCCCTTCACCTCCCCGGCCCGCACCTTGGCCCGCAGGTCGTCGAGGAGCGACACCGTGGTGGCCACCCCCACGTCGGCCCGCAGCAGTGCCTCCTCGAGGTCGTCCCAGGTGGCCTCGTCGACAGATCCCCGGGCCCGCAACGCCCGGAGGTACCCCGAGATCGTCCCCCTGGTCCTGCCCATGCGGTCCCGGAGCGCCGGCGGGGCACCGGCGGCGGGCTCGGCGACGGGAGCAGCCTCGGGGGCGCGTTCGGCGACGGCCTGGTCGTCGGCGACCGGCACCGGTGCTGCCGGTGCCCTGGGCGCGGTCGTGGTGGTCGCCGGCGGTGGCGGGGCCCCGGGCGGTGCCGGGGGGGCGGGAGGCGCCGCCGTGGCCCCCCGGCGGCGGGACCGAACGAGGAGCCCCGAGGTCAGAAGGACGAGGAGGACGACGACGGCGAGGACGACCCAGAGGGCGAGCATGGCGAGGCCGACACTACCCAGGGCGTGTCGGCGCGCCTCCGGCGCCACCCGTGGCCGTGGCGGCCACCCCGCCCGAGGCGGAAGGCGCCACCGGGGCGGGACGGGTCAGCCGGTGACGGCGGCGGCGGCCGGCTCGGCCGGGGGCCGGCGGACCTTCTGGCTCACGACCTTCGAGGAGCCACCCGGCGTCATGGTCACGCCGTAGAGGGCGTCGGCTGCCTCCATCGTCCGCTTCTGGTGGCTCACGATGATGAGCTGGGCCTCGCCCCGGAACTCGTGGAGCAGGTCGAGGAACCGGTGGAGGTTGACGTCGTCGAGGGCCGCTTCGACCTCGTCCATCAGGTAGAAGGGCGATGGCCGGCTGCGGAAGACGGCGAAGAGGAACGCCAGGGCCACGAGCGACCGCTCGCCACCGGAGAGCAGCGAGAGCTTCCGCACGTTCTTGCCGGCCGGACGGGCCTCCACCTCCACGCCGGTGTCGAGGAGGTCCTCGGGCTCCGACAGGGTCAGCCGTCCCGTCCCGCCCGGGAAGAGGGTGCCCACGAGCACCTGGAAGTGGGCGTTCACGTCGGCGAAGGCGTCGGTGAACACGCGCATGATCTCGCCGTCCACCTCGGTGATGAGCTGCTGGAGCTCCCGGCGGGCCCGGCGGACGTCGTCGACCTGCTCCTCGAGGAACCGGTGGCGCTCCTCGAGCCCCCCGAGCTCCTCGAGGGCGAGGGGGTTGACCGGCCCGAGGGCGGCGATCTGCTGCTCGACGGAGACGGCCCGGTCCCCCGCCGCGGTGCCCTCGGGGAGCTCCGGGCAGGGGGCGCCGACGGCATCGGCCGGGTCGCAGCCGAGCTCCCGGCGCAGGGCCTCGACGGCCGACTCGTGGCGGACCCCGGCCTCGGCCAACTCGAGCTCGAGGTGCTGGATCCGCTCGCGGACCTCGCCGAGGGCCTGCTCCGTCTCGGCCCGGCGCCGGCGGAGGGCCTCGAGCCGCTCGCCGCCGGCCCGGACCTCGTCGACCTGCCGGGCCCGGAGCTCCTGGAGCCGGGAAAGAAGCGCCCCGATGCGCTCGGCCGTCGCCCCCAGGGTGATCCCGAGCCGGTCGACGACGGCCATGTCCCACTCGATCCGGCGGCGTCGCGCCCCGGCCTGCTCCCTCTCGGCGACGTGCCCGGCCAGGCGCCGCTCGACGTCGGCGAGCCGGCTCCCGAGCACCGCCCGGCGCTCGCCGAGGGCGGCGGCGCGCAGGTCGAGGGCCCGGACGCGGTCCTCGAGCTCGGCCCGGCGCTCCTCGAGCTGCCGGCGGGCGGCGTCGGCGTCGGCCAGGACCCGTCCCGCCGCCTCGGCGGCGGCCTCCAACCCGGGCAGGGCCGCGTCGAGCTCGGCCAGCTCGGCGGCGTCGCGCTCGCCCCGCTCGGCCAGCGACGCCCGGTGCCGGAGGGCCTCGACCCGCTCGTCGTCGACCACCTGGAGCTCCCGCTCGAGACGGCTGCGGGCGGCGGCGGCGGCGACCCGGCGCTCCTCGGCCCGCTCGATGGCCCGGCTCAGGGTGCCGCGCGCCGCCGTGGCCGACTCGGCGTCCTCCCGGGCCCGAGCGAGGACCCCGGCGGCCACCTCGGCCTCCCCGGCAGCGGCCTCGGCCAGCCGGTGGGCCTCCTCGGCGGCGGCGGCCGCGCCGCGGGCTCCGCCGGCGCCGACGACCCACCCGGCCGACGACAGCCGGTCGCCGGCCGGCGTCACCACCACCAGGTCGGGCCGGGCGAGGGCCAGGTCCGCCGCCGACTGCCAGTCCTCGG
>JAGWNV010000227.1 GCA_028872975.1 Acidobacteriota bacterium | reverse complement strand
TGGCCGAGCTCGCCGCCGAGGTGGCCGCCGTGGCCCGCCGGACGGCGCCCGACCTGTTGCTCGTGTTCGACGAGGGAGGGGTGACGGGCCATGGCGACCACCACCGGGCCACCGAGGCGGCCCTGGCCGGCGCCCCCGAGGTTCCGGCGCTGGCCTGGGTCGTCCCCATCACTGCGGCGGAGACCCTCAACGCCGAATTCGGCACCACGTTCGTCGGCCGCCACCCCCGCCAGGTCGACTTCGCCGTGGACGTCGACCGCGCCGCGCAGCGGCGCGCCATCGCCGCCCACGTCAGCCAGTGCAGCGACAACCCGGTGCTCTGGCGCCGCCTCGAGCTCCACGGCGGCAGCGAGGCCTTCCGCTGGTTGCGCCCACCGGCCGGGGCGGAGGCGACGCAGGGCGGTGGCGGTGGCTCGGTGGGAGCGGAGTGGGACGCCCGGTACCGGGCCCAGCCGCAGCTGTTCCGCCAGGACGCCGACGAGACCCTCGTGGCGCTGGTGTCGACGCTCTCCCCCGGCACGGCGGTCGACCTCGGGGCGGGCGAGGGCAGGAACAGCCTGTGGCTCGCTGAGCAGGGCTGGGACGTCGTCGCCGTCGACGCCTCGGAGGTCGCCCTCCGGCGGCTGGAGGCCGGGGCGCGTGCTCGTGGCGTGGCGGTGCGGACCGTCACCGGCGACGTCCTCGACCACCTCCGGTCGGCCGCCGATCACGGGACCTGCTTCGATCTCGTGGTCGTCTCCTTCGTCCACCCGCCGCCGGCCACACGGGCGGAGCTCCTGGCCGGTGCCGCCGGGCGCGTGGCGGCAGGCGGCCACCTCTTCGTCGTGGCCCACCATCTCGACTCCCTCGGGAAGACCGGGCCGCCCGACCCCGAGCGGCTGTACGCCGAGTCCGACCTCGCCGGCGCCGCCGCCGGCCTGGAGGTCCTCCGTCTCGAGCGCCGCCACGGCCCGAGCGACGTCCCCGACGCCGGTGTCGACGTGTTCCTCTGGGCCCACCGGGTCGCGCCACCGCTCCGCTGACGACCGCTCGTGGGCTTGTCAGGCATAGCCTGACGCGCTACGGTGCAAACGACGCGAGGGGGTCCCGTAATGGCGACGACGGCGGTGCCCGCCTCGTGCTCGTTCTGCCTGAAGGCGTCCGCAGAGGTGGGGACCCTCGTGGCCGGACCGGGCGTCTACATCTGCGACGGCTGTGTGGCGCTGTGCAGCCAGCTCATCGCCACCAAACCCACCTCCCAGGCCAAGGCGAAGGCGCCGCGCCTCGCCCCCTGGGAGGCCGAGGCCGGCATCGACGCGGTCCTGGCCAGCCTCCCCCGGGTGGCACAGGCGGGGAGCCAGGCGCAGTACACCCTCACCCAGTACGTGCGCAGGGCGCGCCAGCTCGGTGCCACGTGGGCCACGATCGGAGAAGCCCTCGGGATGGCGCGCCAGTCGGCGTGGGAACGGTTCTCGGGCGAGGCGTGACGTGGGCGCACCCGACGTCACCGCCCGGATCCGCGCCATGTGCACGGCGCTCCCGGGCGTGACGGAACGACCGAGTCACGGGTCACCGGCGTTCTTCGCCGGCAAGCAGTTCGTCATGGTGTGGCCCGACGGTCACCACGACCACCGGTTCCCCCACCTCTGGTGCGCGGCGCCCGACGGCGCCCAGGAGGACCTCGTGCGCGGCGAGCCGGCCCGCTACTTCCGGCCGCCGTACGTCGGGTCTCGGGGCTGGCTCGGGGTGCGCCTCGACGGCACCGTCGACTGGGCCATGGTCGAGGCCCTGTGCGAGGACGCCTACCGGACGGTGGCGCCCCGGCGACTGCTGGACCGACTCGACGCCGACTAGGTTGCTCCCCGCCCAGGGGGAGGTGCGCCGTGGCCGATCAGGATCCTCGGGGGTCGATCTTCATCGACCCGGTCGCCTATGCGGATCAGGAGAGGTGGCACGCGGCGGCCCGTGAGCTCCGCCGCGAGGCGCCGGTGCTCCGGGTCGAGGCCGAGGGCTACACGCCGTTCTGGGCGGTCACCCGCTACGAGGACGTCTTCGGCGTCTCCAGGCACAACGACCGGTTCCTGAACACCCGCAACTCGGTGCTCGGCCCCGACCTCCAGTTCGAGATGCTCGGTGCCCTGGGCATCGAGCCCAAGACCCTCATCCACATGGACGGCGAGGAGCACCGCGAGCACCGCAACGTCGCCAACGCCTGGTTCCGTCCCCGGGAGGTGGCCCGGCGCCAGGCCGGCATCGACGACATCGCCGAGGAATTCGTGGGCCGGTTCCGTGACCTGGGCGGGCGCTGCGACTTCGCCCAGGACATCGCCGTGCCCTACACGCTCCGGGTGATCATGAGCATCTTCGGCGTGCCCGAGGAAGACGAGCCCACCATGCTCCGGCTCACCCAGGGGATCTTCGGGGCGGCCGATCCCGAGTACCTCGGCGACCTGAGCGATCCCTTCGCCATGGTCACGAAGACGATCGCCGAATTCGAGGACTACTTCAACGACATGGCCGCCGAGCGCCGGGCCCGGCCCCTCGACGACCTGGCCACGGTGATCGCCAACGCCGAGGTCGGCGGCTGTCCCATGGACCGCGACGCCACCCTCTGGTACTTCGTCATCGTGGCCACGGCCGGTCACGACACGACGTCCTTCGCCCTCTCCGGTGGCCTCGAAGCCCTCCTGCGCCATCCCGACCAGGTGAAGGCCCTGCAGGCCGATCCCGGGCTCGCCGTGAACGCCGGCGACGAGATGATCCGCTGGACCTCGCCGGTCCGCCACTTCCTGCGGTACCTGACCGAGCCGGCCACCCTCTCGGGGGTGGAGGTCCCGGCCGGCGAGCGGCTACTCCTCTCCTACCCGTCGGCCAACCGCGACGAGACGATGTTCGAGTCGCCCATGACCTTCGACATCCACCGGCCGAACGCCAACCGCATGGTCGCCTTCGGTGGTGGCGAGCACTTCTGCCTGGGCTCGACCTTCGCCCGCCGGGAGATCCGCACACTGCTCCCCCGCCTGCTCGCCGCCGTGGACGAGATCGGGCTCGACGGCGAGCCGGAGTTCGCCCAGGCCAATTTCGTCGGCGGCGTGAAGCACCTGCCGGTCTCGGCCACGTTGCGCTGACCGGCGGACGGGGGGATCTGCAATAGTCCTCCCATGGACAGCTGGGCGGGAGCCCTCTACGGCGACCCCTGCCGGGAGTGCTCCTTCGCCTTCTCGGGGACGCTCGACGACTCGCTCGCCTACCTGGACGGGGTGCCGGCCCAGTACGCCGCCCTCCTGGGCGCGGCGGCGGGCACCGAGCGCCACCCGGATCTCTCCTGGCCGGTGGGCGCCTACGTCTGCCACGTCGCCGACAACCTGCACATCTGGGCCGAGCGCCTGGCCGGCGCGGCGGCGGGCGTGAAGGTGGTGGCGCCCTACGACCAGGACGAGCTCGCCGCGGCGCGGTCCTACACCGCGGTGCCGCTGGCCGCCGCCCTGTGGTCCCTCGGACGCGGCCTCGGGGACTGGAGGGAGGCCGTCTCCCAAGTCCCGCGCCGGGGCGTCGTCATCTCCCACCGCGAGCGGGGCGAGATGCACCTGGAGGACGTGGCACGGGCGGTGGCCCACGACGCCTCCCACCACGCGTGGGACATCGGCCGGTCGCTCGAGGACTCGGTGTAGCCGCTCAGTCCGGCCTGGCCCCCGGGCTCACCGGTGGCCGTCGCGTCGTGGGCGCACCTCGCGGGCCCCTGACACCTCCTCCGCTGAGCCGGGCGATCGGTACCGGCTCGGCGGCCCCCTCTTCCTCCGGCGGTGACCCGGCGTCGGGCTCCGGGCTGACGGCCGCCCAGGCGGCGCGTGCGATCCCCCAGCCGGGGTGCTCCTCGATCCGGCCGTAGAACTGCGCCCCCACCCCGCTGGGACGCCCGAACTTCCTGAGCATCCCCAGGTCCACGAGGCGTTCGAGCTCCTTGCCCACCTCGCCGGTCGAGCTGTAGTCGACGCCCTTGGCGGCGTCGGTCTGGTGGAACTCCCCGTCGCGCTCCCAGGCCCACAGGAGGACCTTGAGGCGAAGCTTCCGGCCGAACATGAGCTCGCCCAGGTGGTCCAGATCCCCCATCAGTCACTAGTTTCCAGTGACTGGTGAGCAATGTCCAGTGGCTCGCAGACATGGCTGTGACCTGGGGAACTACAGATATGTGATTCCGCCGGCGATCGGTGTCGGCCGGGGTGAGTTACAAGTTCGCCTCAGAGATCGAGCGTCGGGCTCGACGGGTCGACGCCGGCCCGCCGGAGTGCCTTCGCCTTGGTCCGGACGAGCACCGGGCGCGACGCCACGCACACCCGCTCGAGTGTGGCCGCCACGGCCTCCATGAGCCGGGTCGGCTCGACGACCTCGCCCACGAGGTGCCGGGCCAGGGCCTCGGCGGCGTCGAGCTCGCGTCCGCCGATGGTGAGCTCCCTCGCCACCGCCCCACCCACCAGGTCGTGGAGCGGCCCGTAGACGACGTCCC
>JAGWNV010000226.1 GCA_028872975.1 Acidobacteriota bacterium | reverse complement strand
CTACCTCGACGCCCCCCAGGAGGTCCTCGTCCGCCGGTACGAGGGGACCCGCCGCCGCCATCCCCTCGGAGGGGCCGGGGTCGAGGAGGCCATCGTCGACGAGCGGCGGCTCCTCGAGCCGCTGCGCGATCGGGCCGACGTCGTGCTCGACACCGGGCAGCTCAACGTGAACGAACTCCGGACCCGGGTGCTGGCGCTCTTCGGCGACGAGACCGACGGCATGCGGGTCTCGCTCGTCTCCTTCGGCTACAAGCACGGCCTGCCCCTCGACGCCGATCTCGTCTTCGACTGCCGGTTCCTGCCCAACCCCCACTGGGTGGACGAGCTGCGGCCCCACTCGGGCCTCGACGAGCCTGTGCGGGAGTTCGTCCTGTCACGCAAGGAGACGGCCCGGTTCCTCGACCAGGTGGAGGAGCTGCTCGGGACCCTCCTCCCCGCCTTCGTGGCCGAGGGCAAGTCGTACCTGACGGTGGCCATGGGTTGCACGGGCGGCCGGCACCGCTCGGTGGTCCTGGCCGAGGAGCTCGCCCGGCGCCTCGCCGCCCGGGGCGCCAGCCCCACGGTGTCGCACCGGGACGTGGCCCGGTGAGCGGTCCCCCGGCCGTCGTGGCCGTGGGCGGGGGTCACGGCCTCGCCGCCACCCTCCTCGCCACCCGGCGCTTCGCCGGGCGGCTGGCGGCGGTGGTGTCGGTGGCCGACGACGGGGGCTCCTCGGGGCGGCTCCGGCGCCAGCTCGGGATCGTGCCGCCCGGCGACCTCCGCAAGTGCCTGGTGGCCCTGGCCGAGGAGGGCTCGGCCCTCGGCGCCGCCTTCGAGCACCGCTTCGACGCCGAGGCCCTCGACGGCCACGCCCTCGGCAACCTGGTCATCGCCGGGCTCCTCTCGGTCACCGGGGACCTCCAGGAGGCCCTCGACGAGACGGGCCGCCTCCTCGGCGCCGTGGGCCGGGTCCTGCCGGCGGCGGGGGAGCCGGTGGTCCTGAAGGGCCATTCCGAGGCCGGGGAGATCGAGGGGCAGAGCGCGGTGAGCAACACCCCCCACATCCGCCGGGTGTCCCTCGTGCCCGCCGATCCGCCCGCCAACCCCGACGCCGTGGCCGCCCTGGAGAAGGCCGACCTGGTCGTGATCGGCCCGGGATCGCTCTTCACGAGCGTCCTGGCCGCCATCGCCGTGCCCGAGATCGCCGCCGCCCTGGGCCGGACCCGGGCCCGGCGGGTCTACGTCGCCAACCTCGGGCCCCAGGCGGCCGAGACGGCCGGCTTCGACGTGGCCGCCCACGTCGCCGCCCTGGCCGCCCACGGGGTCGAGGTCGACGTGGTGGTGGCCGACACGGCCGAGATCGCCCTCGGCGACCTGGCCGTCCCGGTGGTGGTCGAGGACCTCCACCGGGTCGACGGCGGCTACGGCCACGACCCGGGAAGACTGGCGGCGGCGCTGTCGGGTCTGGTCGGATAGGGCCATGACGGTGCGTGTGGGGATCAACGGCTTCGGTCGCATCGGACGCAACTTCCTGCGGGCGGCCCGGGCCCAGGGGGCCGACGTCGAGGTGGTGGCGGTCAACGACCTCACCGACGCCCGGACCAACGCCCACCTCCTCCGCTTCGACTCCACCCACGGCCGCTTCGACGCCGAGGTGGCCGTGGACGGCGACGCCATCGTGGTCGACGGCCGCCGCATCAAGGTCCTGGCCGAGCGGGAGCCCAAGTCGCTGCCCTGGGACGAGCTCGGGGTCGAGGTGGTGGTGGAGTCGACGGGCCGGTTCACGAGCCGGGCCGACGCCGGCGGCCACCTCGAGGGGGGCGCCCGCCGGGTGGTCGTCTCGGCCCCCTCGGGCGACGCCGACGCCACCTTCGTGATCGGCGTGAACGACCACGAGTACGACCCGGCCAATCACGTCGTGGTGTCGAACGCCTCGTGCACGACCAACTGCTTCGTCCCCATGGTGAAGGTCGTCGACGACGCCTTCGGCATCACCGGCGGGCTCATGACGACGGTGCACGCCTATACCAACGACCAGAACCTGCTCGACCTGACGCACAAGGACCTGCGCCGGGCCAGGGCGGCCGCCCACAACATCGTGCCCGCCTCGACGGGGGCGGCACGGGCCACGAGCCTGGTGCTGGCGGCCATGGCCGGGAAGCTCGACGGCACGGCCCTGCGGGTGCCGGTGGTGGACGGGTCCATCACCGACTTCACCGTGGTCGTGCCCGGCACCGTGAGCGCCGACGAGGTGAACGACGCCTTCCGGGCCGCCGCCTCCGAGGGCCCCCTGGCCCGGGTGCTGCGCTACTGCGAGGACCCCATCGTCTCCTCCGACG
This sequence comes from Acidobacteriota bacterium, assembly GCA_028872975.1. GTDB lineage: Bacteria > Actinomycetota > Acidimicrobiia > Acidimicrobiales > UBA8190 > UBA8190. Next base: position 2,217 of record JAGWNV010000226.1, on the reverse strand, counting down.
TCGTGGGCGACCCCTCGTCGTGCATCTTCGACTCGCTGCTCACCATGGCGACGCCGCTCGGGGCCGGGGGCACCCTCGTGAAGGCCCTCGGCTGGTACGACAACGAGTGGGGCTACGCCAACCGCCTCGTCGACGTGGCCGTCGTCGTCGGCAGCGGCGCCTGAGCGGGCGACCCGACGTCGCCGTGGACCCTGCCGGCGGCCCCCTGGCCGGCATCCCCCTCTTGGAGGACCTCCCCGACGTGTCGGGCCGGCGCGTCCTCGTCCGGGCCGACTTCAACGTGCCGCTCCGGCCAGGGCCCTCCGGGGTCGCCGAGATCGACGACGACTTCCGCATCCGCGCCGCCCTGCCCACCCTCGAGTGGTTGACCGGGCGCGGCGCCGAGGTGACCGCCTGCACGCACCTCGGCCGCCCCAAGGGCGCGCCCGACCCCCGCTACGACGTGGCCCCCGTCCGCGCCCGCCTGGCCGAGCTGGCCCCGGGGGTGGCCCTGGCCGAGAACCTCCGGTTCGACCCGGGCGAGGAGTCCGACGACGCCGCCTTCGTCGACCGGTTGGTGGAGGGATTCGACTGCTACGTGAACGACGCCTTCGGGGCCTCCCACCGGTCCCACGCCTCCATCGTGGGGCCGCCCGGGCGGCTCCCCTCGGCGGCCGGCCGGCTCCTCCAGCGGGAGGTCGAGGTCCTGGGCGGGCTCCTGGCGGCGCCGGCCCGGCCCTTCGTGGCCGTCGTGGGCGGGGCCAAGGTCGCCGACAAGCTCGGCGTGCTCCGGTCGCTGCTCGACCGGGTGGAGCTCCTCGTCGTGGGCGGCGCCATGGCGTTCACCTTCCTGGCCGCCACCGGCCGGTCGGTGGGCAGCTCGCTGCTCGACGAGTCACAGCGGGAGGCCTGTGCGGACCTGCTGGGGAAGGCCGGGGGGCGCGTCGTGCTCCCCGCCGACGTCGTCGCCCTCGGCCCCGGCGGCAGCCTCGGCCACGGGGGGCCGGGGACGGGGGAGGTGGCCGTCTACGACGGGGACCTCCCCGACGGCTGGCAGGGCGTGGACATCGGCCCCGAGACGCAGCGGCGCTACGCCGAGGCCGTGGCCGGCGCCGCCACGGTGTTCTGGAACGGCCCCATGGGCGTCTTCGAGGACGACCGGTTCGCCGCCGGCACCGACGCCGTGGCCGAGGCCCTCGTGGGCGGTCGGGCCTTCAGCGTGGTGGGAGGGGGCGACTCGGCGTCGGCCCTCGACCGCCTCGGGCTCTCGGGCCGGATCGGGTTCGTCTCGACCGGCGGCGGCGCCTCGCTCGAGCTCCTCGAGCACGGCGACCTGCCCGGGCTCGCCGCCCTCCGGGGGGCGGCCAACGCCCCGGGCCGGGCCGGCTGACGATGGCGGCGCCGGGACGGCGGCCGCTCGTGAGCGGCAACTGGAAGATGCACCACGACCACGTCCAGGCCATCAGGACCGTCCAGGACCTCGGCCTCCGGCTCCAGCCCGCCGACGTCGCCGCCCTCGATGTCTCCGTGCACCCCCCGTTCACCGACCTGCGGTCGGTGCAGACCGTGATCGAGGACCGGGCCATCCCCGTCGCACTCGGGGCCCAGCACTGCCACCACCAGGACCAGGGGGCCTTCACCGGGGAGGTGGCCCCACCCATGCTCGCCCGCTTGGGGGTCCGCTACGTGATCGTGGGCCACTCCGAGCGCCGCCAGTTCTTCGGGCAGACCGACGAGGAGGTGGCCCTCGTCCTGCGGGCCGTCCTCCGCCACGGGATGACCCCGATCGTCTGCGTGGGGGAGTCGGAGGAGGAGCGTGAGGCCGGGGTCACCCACGACCGGCTCACCGCCCAGGCCACGGCCGCCCTCGGCGGCCTCCCCGCCCAGCAGGTGGCCGCCCTCGTGGTGGCCTACGAGCCCATCTGGGCCATCGGGACGGGGCGTACGGCCGAGGCGGCCGACGCCCAGGCCGCCTGCGCCCACATCCGGTCGGTCGTGGCCGCCGTGGCCGACGCCGAGGCCGCCGGGGCCGTCCGGATCCAGTACGGCGGGTCGGTCAAGCCCGACAACACCGCCGAGCTCATGGCCCAGCCCGACGTCGACGGCCTCCTCGTGGGAGGGGCCAGCCTCGAGGCAGCCACCTTCGCCAGCATCGTCACGCACGCCGGCGGGAGGTGACGGCGGCCGTGCCGGGCGCCCCTGGTAGCGTCTGACGGTTCCCCAGGGCCCGCAGGAGGA
>JAGWNV010000225.1 GCA_028872975.1 Acidobacteriota bacterium | reverse complement strand
TCGAGGGTCCGGCGCCAGTAGTCCTGGAGGGTGAAGGGCCAGTTCTGCGAGACCCGGCCCAGGGCGTTCTTGTACCAGGTGTGCACGTGCGCCGCGCCCCATACCCGCCTGGCGTTGGCCTCGTCCACGGCGGCGTTGAAGTCGTCGTGGACCTCATGTCGGATGTCGAGGGCGTCGTGGCCGCCTTCGAGGAGCAGCCGCAGGCACCCGAGGACGTAGCGGACCTCGCATTCGGAGAAGTAGATGATGCTCCCGTTCACCACGATGTTGGTGTTGGGGCCGTACAGCATGAACATGTTCGGGAACCCGGGGACGGTCATGCCGAGATGGGCCCGGGCGTCGCCGTTCCAGGTGGCGTGGAGATCGGCGCCACCCCGGCCCGTGACGCGGACGGGCTCGAGGAAGTGCGAGGCGAGGAAGCCGGTGGCGAGGACGAGGGCGTCGACCTGGTGGGCCCCCGAGGCGGTGACGACGGCGGCGGGCTCGATCCGGTCGATGGGCTCGGTCACGAGCCGCACGTTCGGCCGCTTGAGGGCCGCCGCCCAGCTGCCGTTGTCGAACACCATCCGCTTGGCGAAGGGGGGATAGCCGGGCACCACGTCGGGCAGGAGGTCGGGCCGGTCGGCGAATTGCTCCTCGAGGTACTGCTGCATGTAGGCCCGGGCGAAGGCGTTGAGCGTCCCCACCGACCCCGGGTCGGTCCACGTGGGGTCGACCTCGGTGGCGGGGAGCAGCGCGTCGGCCGTGCGGTAGAAGAGCCAGAACCGGTACCACTGGTTGTAGTGGGGCACGTGGCGGAAGAGCCACAGCTTCCCGGCCGGGATCGGCTCCTGGTAGTCGGGGGCGGGGAGGAGCCAGTTGGGGGTGCGCTGGAAGACGAGGAGCTCCTCGGCCCTTGCCGCCAGGGCCGGGACCAGCTGGGCCCCGCTCGCCCCGGTGCCGATGACGGCCACCCGCTTGCCGGCCAGGTCGACGCCGTGGTCCCAGCGCGCCGAGTGGAAGGCGGGCCCGGCGAAGGCCTCGAGCCCGGGGATCTCGGGGAGGTGCGGCCGGTTCAGCTGGCCGAGGGCGAACACCACGGCCTCGGCCTCGACGGTGGCCGGCCCCTCGGAGCCGACCGTGTCGAGGGACCAGGTACAGGTGGCGTCGTCGAAGGTGGCGGAGCGGACCTCGGTGCGGAACCGGATGTGGCGCCGGAGCCCGAAGTCCTCGCAGCACTGGCGGAAGTAGTCCAGCAGGACGTCGCGGGGGGAGAAGTAGTAGGGCCAGTCCGGCTTCTGGGCGAAGGAGTAGCTGTAGAAGTGGTTGGGGACGTCGACCCGGCACCCCGGGTAGCTGTTCTCGAGCCACGTCCCGCCCACCTCGGCGTTCTTCTCGAGGACGACCACCTCCACCCCGGCCTGGGTGAGCCGGTGGGCGGCGACGAGCCCCGACATGCCGGCGCCCACCACCACGACCCGGAACCTCCGGCCGGGCGCCAGGGCCTCGGCGCGCCAGCGCGGTGCCCGGGGGTCCTCACCGTCGCCGCCGAGCTCCTCGTACAGAAGCGGCAGGTACTGCGTGTCGATGGGTCCGCCCACGGCGTACTCCATGAGCGGCCGGAGCTCCTCGACCGGGGCCGGCGGCGGGGCCGGCCGCCCGGCGTCGCGCCAGGCCCGCAGGGCGGCGGCGGCGAGGCGCTGGGCCTCGGCCAGCATCGCCTCGGTCCAGCCCGCCATGGGGTCGAGGGGGATGCTCAGGTCGGGGCGCAGGTCCGCACGCAGAAGCGACGGGTCACCGGTCGCCTGGGCCAGGGCGGCCAGCAGGGGCGGATCGGCGAAGCCGGCGGCCTCCTCGATGACCTCGTCCGCCCACTCTGCCCCGGCGCTGTCGGTCACCGGCCGTATTGTCGACCACTGTCCCCCGCAGCCGCCACCCGGGAGCTACCAGACGCCGGGGAGGAACCTCCATCGCACCCGGGCCCGGTATGCGCCGTGGTCCGAGTTCCGGGCGAGGAGGCGGTCCTCGGCACGGGCCCGGCCGACGTTGAAGGCCGTCACCATCACGACGACGGCGGCGTTGCGCACGGAGAGGCTCTGCAGGAGGTAGCCCGTCTGGAGGACGAAGTAGGACGCGTAGATCGGATGGCGGACCAGTGCGTAGGGACCCCGGCCCACGAGCCCCCGGTCGGCGGCGGCGAAGCCGAAGGAGCGGCCGAGGGCCAGGAACGACACCACGCACAGGGCCAGTCCGGCGAGCTGGACGGCGAGGCCGACGTCGAGCCCCCAGCGGAGATGGGCGCCGTCGGGCCGGAGCAGGACGCCTCCGAAGGTGCCCCCGAAGGCGAGGAGCCAGTCGCCCACCTTGTGGCTGGCGAGCCGGGCCGGGCGCCGGACGAGGTAGGCCACGACCACCCACATCTGCTCGGCGAAGAAGGCGGCGCCGATCAGACGGTGCGTGTGGAGGTAGGACCGCAGCGAGGCGTCGGCGAAGTAGAAGGCGCCGACGGCGCCCACGACGTTGGTCCCGATCCCGACCAGCCGCGTCCGCCGCCGCGCCGCGCTCGAGTCGACCGACTCCCGGGTGCCGGAGGGTGCCAGCACGCTCACGGTCGCCCACCTCCACCGAGGCGCCGAGCGAGAAGGGTGTCGAGGCTGAACCGCCCGGCTCCGAACGCCACGACCACGAGCGCGAGGACGCTCACGGCCAGGTTCAGCTGGTACCCGGGAGGCGCGGTCGTCGATGCGATCCCCGTCGACCAGGTGACGGTGATCATCGCCATGACCATGTCGCCGAAGAGGGCGAGCCCGGCGAGGCGCGCACCGATCCCGAGGGCGAGGGCGATGGCGCCGCCGAACTCGATCACGCCGCCCAGGACGGCGAAGAATTCCCCGGGGTGGAGATGGGCGGTGTGGGAGAAGTAGAGCCCCGTCCCGTGGATCCCGAGCCCGTGGAAGGCGCCGAACAGCTTGCGCGCCCCGTAGTAGGTGAAGATCCAGACCATCACCACCCGGACGGCCACGAGGGCGGCGTCGGCCGCCGGCCCGGCGGTGCCGGTGCGGAGCAGGGCGGTGAGCAGCGAGCGGGACCGCCGTGGAGCGGGCGGCGCCATGACCGAGCTCACGGCGCCTCGCGGCGGCGCTGTCCCCGGACGGACGGGGGAGTGGCCAGGTCGGGCATGGGGCGGAAGGGGCCCACGAGCTGGGCCAGGAAGACCGACAGGTGTCGGGCTCGCCGGCCCGCCTGCTCGACGGCGAGGGGCCGCCCCGGTAGACCCGTGTCGGCCCTGACGGTCTCGGGCGTGGGGAAGACAGCCCGGCCCGCCAGCTGGTCCCAGATGGTCAGGGCGAAGCCGAGGTTGACGTCCTGGGGACCGTCGAGCCTGTGATGGATCCGGTGGAAGTTCGGGCTGACGAACACCCGCTCGAGAGGTCCGAAGCCGAGGTTCGTGTTCGAGTGGGCGAACGCCACGGTGGCACCGTAGATGACGAGAAGCGTCGTCGGGAGCTTGCCGTTGGCGAGGAGCACGATGCCAGGGACCAGGGCCACGAGGTAGGACACGTGGATCAGCGGGTGCGTGCGGAACACCGTGAGGACGCTCATGTCCTCTTGGGAATGGTGGAGCTCGTGAAAGCGCCACAGCACCCTGACGCGGTGATTGGCGAGATGGGCCAGCCAGTTGGCGCCGTCCATGGCCACGAAGATGAGGGCGATGGCCGCGCCACGGGGAAGGAGTCCGAGTTTCGGCAGGACGATCCACGGAAGCGCCTTGCGGGCGGCGTCGGAGAAGGAGAGGCTCATCGCCACCACGAGCGGCGCCACCAGGGTGGCGTTCAGCACCGTGTACAGGACGTCCTGTCGGTAGCCGCGGGCGGCGACCGGGCGCCGCTGGGCCGGGCGCACTCGCTCCACGACCAGGAACACCCCGAGGATGGCCAGGGTGGCGGGACCGACCACGACCACGTGGAGGTCCCTCGACGCGCCGGCGAAGCTGGCACCCCCCCAACGGTCGAGCACGCCGAGCACCACGAGGCCGGCGGCGACGGCGGCGATGGAGAACGCCGGGACATAGAGGCGTGGGGAGGGCCCTCGTGGCGTCCCTGTCCCCGCCGGGGGGGCGCCGCTGCGGGCCCGAGGAGCGGTGGGCCGGCTCAGCTCGAGGGTGTCAGTGGCCATGGAGTCCTCGCTCGTTCCACATGCACTGACCTCCGGATACGGCCCAGCCCCGAGCACGGATTGGTCCGTCGGGGGCGGGGAGCCCGGCCTCGGCTCGGAGGAGCCCGGGCATGGCACCAGGGCCTCGCCGGCGGAGGGGAATCCGTGGCGTGGGAGCCACCGGAGACCGTGGAAACGCCGCACATCCGATCCCCGGGAGACGACATGGTGCACCGGACACGAGACAGGTCGACCAACCCTCGGCGATCCGGCATCTTCGCCGTGACCGCCTTCATGGCCGCCGCCCTCGCCGCCTGCAGCTCGGCCGGCACGGCGACCGGCTCACGGAGCGGCCCGTCGGTCTCGGCCGTCGAGAACGCCGCATTCGGGACGATCCTCTC
>JAGWNV010000224.1 GCA_028872975.1 Acidobacteriota bacterium | reverse complement strand
TCGCGATCCTCGAGGCGCTGTACACCGAGTTCGCCGATCCGAACTTCGCCCCCGTGCCGACGCTGCGCCGCATGGTCACCGCGGGCCGGCTCGGCCGCAAGACCGGCCGCGGCTTCTACGACTACCCGCGCCGATGACCGAGCGAGCCAAGCCCTGGGTGATGCGCACGTACTCGGGCCACTCGACGGCCCGGGCCTCGAACGAGCTCTTCCGCGCCAACCTCGCCAAGGGCCAGACCGGCCTCTCGATCGCCTTCGACCTGCCGACCCAGACGGGCTATGACCCCGACGACCCGAACGCCGCGGGCGAGGTCGGCAAGGTCGGCGTGCCGGTCGCGCACCTCGGGCACGTCCGCCAGCTCTTCGACGGGCTGTCGCTAGACGAGATGAACACCTCGATGACGATCAACGCCACCGCCGCCTGGCTCCTCGGCCTGTACGTGGCCCAGGCCGAGGACTCCGGCGTCGACCCCCGGCTGCTCCAGGGCACGACCCAGAACGACATCGTGAAGGAGTACCTGTCGCGGGGCACCTACATCTTCCCGCCCGGGCCCAGCCGGCGGCTCATCGTGGACACCATCGCCTACACCGTCCGCGAGGTGCCCAGGTGGAACCCGATCAACGTCTGCAGCTATCACCTCCAGGAAGCGGGGGCCACGCCCGTCCAGGAGCTGGCCTACGCGCTGGCCACCGCCATCGGCGTCCTCGACGCCGTGCGGGACTCCGGCAAGGTCGACGCCTCGGAGCTCCCGGCGGTGGTGGGCCGCATCTCGTTCTTCGTGAACGCCGGCATCCGGTTCGTGGAGGAGACCTGCAAGGTGCGGGCCTTCACCGGGCTCTGGGACCGGATCTGCGCCGAGCGCTACGGCGTGGAGGACCCCAAGCTCCGGCGGTTCCGCTACGGGGTCCAGGTGAACTCCCTCGGACTCACCGAGGCGCAGCCGGAGAACAACGTGCCCCGGATCGTCCTCGAGGCCCTCGGCGTCACCCTGTCGCGTGACGCCCGGGCCCGGGCCATCCAGCTGCCGGCCTGGAACGAGGCGCTCGGGCTGCCGAGGCCCTGGGACCAGCAGTGGTCGCTGCGGATCCAGCAGATCCTCGCCTTCGAGACGGACCTGCTCGACTACGACGACCTCTTCGAGGGCTCCAAGGTGGTGGAGGCCAAGACCGCCGAGCTCGCCGGGGCGGCCCGGGCCGAGCTCGACGACGTGCTCGCCATGGGGGGCGCCTTCGAGGCGGTGGACGAGCTCAAGGCCCGTCTCGTCGCCAGCCAGGCCGACCGGGTCCGGCGGATCGAGACGGGCGATCTCACCGTGGTGGGCGTGAACTCCTTCACCGGGACCGAGCCCTCGCCGCTCCTCGGCGGCGACGGCGGGGCAGGGACGATCCTGAAGGTCGACCCCGCCGTGGAGGCCCACCTGCGGGCCGACGTGGTCCAGTGGCGCGCCGGGCGCGACGAGCAGTCGGTGCGGCGGGCCCTCGACGACCTGCGCCGGTCCGCCGCCGACGAGACCGTCAACCTCATGCCCGCCACCATCGCCCTCGCCCACGCCGGGGGGACGACCGGCGAGTGGGCGGGGGCCCTGCGGGAGGTCTTCGGCGAGTACCGGGCGCCCACCGGCGTGTCGGGTGCGGTCGGCCACCGGGGACCCGAGCTCGCCGACGTCCAGCGCCGGGCCCGGGCCCTGGCCGACCGGGCCGGGGGGCCGCCCCGGCTGCTCGTGGCCAAGCCGGGCCTCGACGGCCACTCCAACGGCGCCGAGCAGATCGCCGTGGCGGCCCGCGACGCCGGCTTCGAGGTCGTCTACCAGGGCATCCGGCTCACCCCCGCCCAGATCGCCGCCGCCGCCCGCGACGAGGACGTCGACGTGGTCGGCCTCTCCATCCTCTCCGGCAGCCACCTCGAGGTGGTGCCCGAGGTGCTGGACCGCCTCCGGGCCGCCGGCGTCGACGCCCCGGTGGTGGTGGGCGGCATCGTCCCCCCCGAGGACGCCGAGGTGCTCAGGGGCAAGGGGGTGACCGCCGTCTACACGCCCAAGGACTTCCAGCTGGTGCGCATCGTCGACGACCTCCTCACCCTGGCCGAGCAGCGCCGAGAGGCCGTCGGCGCCTAGGGCCGAGACGACGCTCCCCGGCCATTGCGCCAGCGCCCTCCTCGTCGTCGACGTGCAGAACGGGGTGATTGCCGGTGCCCACGACTGCAACGGCGTCGTGGGCAGGATCGGCGCACTCGTCGAGCGGGCCCGGGCCGAGGACACTTGACCCTCGTCACCGGCGCCCACACCACCGAAGACCTGCGCGCCTACGGAGCGCCCCCGCCGGCGGCCGTGATCGCCCACACCAACCTGTACTGGGGGTTCCAGGCCGCTCCCGGACGCCGAGCCGAGGCGGTGGAGGCGGCCGCGGTGCGCTTCGACACCGGTCACGAGGACTGAGTCCCGCCAGGACGGCAAAGTGAGGACCTAGGTCCGTGGCCGAGACAGCGGGTGCGGCACAGGCTGTCTGGCAGCGATCCCGACCGGGGTCACTGAGACGAGCATCGAGCCGTCAGGTGCACATGGTCGCCTGGCCTGGCGGGGAGCAACGGCGAAACCGGCGTCTCCAGATAACGCGGCGCGACGACGCCCGCAGGGGTGCGTCGCGCCCGCGCAGATGGAGGTCGTGCTGTGTCGATGCGTGGACGCAAGGTTCTCACCGGTATCATCGACTCCGTTCTCGTTGCGGGGTTCCTGGTCGTCGGCGCTCCGTCCGCCCACGCCAATCCGGCTCCGACGGGCACGATCGAGACCCTGGCCGGCGGTGGTTTGGATTCCGGCCCGGGTGCGGCGACCGCGACGGCCATGCAACCCGACGCAATAGCGGTCAGCGCCGGCGGTGATCTGTACATCACCGACAGTACGAACTCCGTCGTCCGCAAGATCGACTCCGCCGGCTCGCAGATCCTCATCGCCGGCGATGGCATCACGGGGTTCGCCGGCGACGGCGAAGCCGCCACCGACGCCACGCTGAGCGATCCCGTCGGCGTCGCGGTCGACGCATCGGGCGACGTGTTCATCGCCGACGCCGGCAACAATCGGGTGCGGGTGGTGGCCGGCTCGACGGGCACCATCTTCGGCCACGCCGTCACAGCTGGTGACATCTACACCGTGGCCGGCACGGGCATCGCCGGCGACAGCGGCGACGCCGGCCCCGCCACCGAGGCCCAGCTGAACTCGCCGCAAGAGCTGGCCGTCGACTCCTCGGGCGACCTGTTCATCGCCGATGGCGGCAACGCGCGGATCCGAGTCGTGGCGGCAGGCACGGGTACGGTCTTCGGCCAGAGCGTGACCGCCGACGACATCTACACCGTGGCCGGCACGAGCACCGCCGGGTACGGCGGCGACGGCGGCGTCGCCACCGCCGCCGAGTTGGCAAACCCGACGGGGTTGGCCTTCGACACGGCGGGAGACCTGTTCATCGCCGACTTCGGCAACAACCGGGTGCGGGCGGTGGCCGCCGTGGACGGCACCCTCTTCGGCCAGAGCGTGACCGCCGACGACATCTACACCGTGGCCGGCACGGGTACCGCCGGCTACAGCGGCGACAACGGCCCGGCCACCGAGGCGGAGCTGCGCGGTCCGAGGGCCGTCGCCGTGGACCTCGGCGGGAACCTGCTCGTCTCGGACGAGACCAACAGCCGGGTCCGGGGCGTAGCTGCAACCGATGGCACCCTCTTCGGCCAGAGCGTGACCGCCGACGACATCTACACCGTGGCCGGCAACGGCTTCTACGGGTACGGCGGTGACGGAAGCCCGGCGGACAGTGCCTACATCAACGGCCCGCACGGACTGGCCTTCGACACGTGCGGGAACCTGTTCATCGCCGACTTCGGCAACAACCGGGTGCGGGCGGTGGCCGCCGCGGACGGCGCCCTGTTCGGCCAGAGCGTGACCGCCGACGACATCTACACGGTGGCCGGCAACGGCAGCTCCACCGGGTCAGCCGGCGACGGCGGTCCCCCCACCGACGCCCAGCTGTCCAGCCCGCAGAACACGGCGCTCGACGCCTCCGGGGACCTGTTCATCGCCGACGCCGGCAACAACCGGGTGCGGGTGGTGGCCGGCTCGACCGGCACCCTTTTCGGTCAGAGCGTGACTGCGGGTCAGATCTACACCGTGGCCGGCACCGGCAGCTACGGCTACAGCGGCGACGGCGGCCCTGCCACCGACGCCCAGCTGGGCGGTCCCCACGGAGTGGTGGTCGACTCCCAAGGCAACCTGTTCATCGCCGATACCGGCAACAACGTGCTGCGGATGGTGGCCGCCTCCGATGGCACCGCCTTCGGCCAGAGCGTGACCGCCGGTGACGTCTACACCGTCGCCGGCAACGGCACCCAGGGCTACAGCGGTGACGGCGGATTGGCCACCGACGCCACGCTCGGTTACCCGAACCAGTTGGCCGTCGACGCCTCCGGCGACGTGTTCATGGCCGTCTACGGGGACGCCGTGATCCGGGTGGTGGCCGCGACGAATGGGACCATCTTCGGCCAGAGCGTGA